>NZ_JBSFGK010000028.1:0-93320 GCF_053596495.1 Kitasatospora sp. NPDC001683 | reverse complement strand
GCCGCGTTCGAGTTCGAGCATCAGCCGCAGCGCGGTGGACTTGCCGGCCCCCTCGTCACCGAGCAGGACGGTCACCATGCCCGGCCGGGCGTCGCGGTGCCGGGGCCGGCTGCTACCGGGTGTCGGAGTTCGAACGGGCGGCGTCGACCAGCAGTTGGACGGCGTCGAGCGGCAGGCCCAGCCGGCGGGCGATCCACGGGGCCGGGCGGCCGCTCCGGGCGAGCATCCAGGCCGAGTACAACTGGCCGAGCTGGGGTGCGCGTTCGGCGAGCAGCAGCGGGCGGACGGCCTCCATCGGGAAGCCCTCCAGCGCGCGGGCGCTGTACTCGCGCCCGTTGGGCCCGGGCGGCGGTAGCGGGAGCGGGCGGCGGGCGTCGAGCCAGCGGCTGAACAGGACCGCCCCGACGACCAGCAGCCCGGAGCAGGACACGCCGATCAGGGCGCCGCCGATGACCGGGCGGTCCTCCTCCTCGGCGAGGCCGAGGGCGACCTCCTCCAGCACCAGCAGGCCGAGGACGGTGAGCAGCACCGCCGCCTCGCGGGGGCGTGGGAAGAGCCGGGACGTCGTCATGGGGAACCTCTTCCTCGGCAGGGGTGCCGGGAGGCGGGGGCGGGCGCGGCGACTCACCTTCCGTACAACGGCGCCGGGCGGCCCGGGGTACGCCCGGAGAGGCCGGGCGGTGAAGGGCCGCGCACGGTGTTGACGATTCGTCAAAAACTCAACCATCCAAGGGAGTTCTGCCGACGGAGACAGAAATCCATCCTTCGGGACCCGTTGACAGCATAGCCGGGCCATGCCAACTTCGACACCCTTGTCGAAGTTCGCCTGCGGAGCGGTCGACTCCAATGCGTCCCCTGGATGATCCACCAGCACGGAGCGCGTGCGAATGGTGCCCGGACCCACTCGTGACGCCCGCCCGCCGAAAGCAGGCGCGCCCTGGTGCGGCTCGGCGCGGAGACGGTGGACTGCGAGGGCCGCAGCATCCCGCTGAAGGAGCTGCACGAGGCGGGGCGCGAGCGCGGGGTCGAGCTGTCCGCCGCCGGGCACGCGCTCGGCGCGACCCTGTTCGAACGCGTGCTGCGGGACGAGCACGGCGAGGTCCCCACCGCCGCCTTCCGCCGCTACCGGCTCCCGGCGTACGCCGACCCGCCGTTCCTGCGCGACCAGGTGTGGCAGGCGCTGGAGGAGCACCGACCGCTACGGTGACCCACGGCTACGGTGAGTAAGGTGAGCCGATTCTCCGGCCGGTGGTCCACAGTGGTAGGGGAGGCCGGGACCGATGGGACTCACCAGTCACAAGCTGCTGGCGCTGGCGGCGCTGCTCGCGGTGTGCACGGTGCTCGGCACGCTCTGGGTCTGGCCGAAGCTCGCCGTCCGCAGCTGGCCCGCGATGTTCCTGCGGCTCGGCACCGTCGCCGTCACCCAGCTGGCGCTGCTCGTGATGCTCGGGCTCGCCGTCAACGACTACTTCGTCTTCTACAGCAGCTGGTCCGACCTGTTCGGGCACGAGCACAGCGCCGGCGTCATCCAGGGCTCCGGCGGGGCTCCGAGCCCCGCCGGGACACCGAGCAGTGGCGGCACCCCGAGCAGCGGACCGGCCGGGGTGCAGGTGCTCGGTACGGCCCAGATCACCGGCGCCGGCTCGGTCAGCCGGGACCCGGCCCGGATCGGCCGGCTCGACAGGGTCCGGCTGCCCGGCGGCACCACCGGCCTGAGCACCGAGGGTTACGTCTACCTGCCGCCGCAGTACTTCCAGCCCGGCAACGGGGCCAAGCACTTCCCCGCCGTGCTGGTGCTGACCGGATTCCCCGGGGACGCCACCAACCTGGTCACCAAACTGCGCTACCCGGCCACCGAGCTCGACCTGCTCGGCAAGGGCGCCATGAAGCCGACCGTCCTGGTCCTGATGCGGCCCTCGCCCAGCATGCCCCGGGACAGCGAGTGCGAGGACGTCCCGCACGGCCCGCAGGCGCAGAGCTACTTCACCACCGACGTGCCCGCCGACCTGCGCGCCGGCTACCGGGTGCTCGGCGGCCCGGGCAGCCTCGGCGTCATGGGCGACTCCACCGGCGGCTACTGCGCGCTCAAGCTCGGCATGGTGCACCCGGGCACCTTCCCTGCGGCGGTCTCGCTCTCCGGCTACTTCAAGGCGGCGGAGGACGTGACCACCGGCGACCTCTTCGGCGGCAGCCAGCAGCGCCGGAACGAGGCCGACCTGAACTGGCGCCTGGCCCACCTGCCGTTGCCCGCGCTCGCCGTGCTGCTCGCCGACAGCAAGCAGGACGGCCGCACGTACGCCGACTCCACCGCCTTCGCGGCGGCGGCCCGCCCCCCGCTGGTGGTGGCCCAGGCGACGGTCGACACCGGCGGCCACAACTTCACCACCTGGGACCGACTGATCCCGCCCTCACTCGGCTGGCTCAGCGCGCACCTGCCGGACCCGGCGTAGCCCGGTTGTTCAGCGGGCCAGCAGCGGCAGCGGCGCCCCCGTACGGGCGGACAGCTCCAGCCGGGTCAGCAGCGCCGACGGGGAGACCTCGACCACCCGGCAGCCCGCCCGGTGCCGGCAGTACCGGGCCACCGACGTGCCGCGCAGCCGGTCGAAGCGGCGCCGGGTGGCGGCGCCGAGGACGAGCAGGTCGTCCGGGCCGGTGACGGCGGCGACCAGGGCGGGCCCCGGCTCTGCGTTCACCACCACCGGGTGGATCACCAGCCCGGACGGGTAGCCGCCGTAGGCCTGCTCGAACGCGACGTCCAGACGCCGCCGGGCGGCGTGCTCCAGCTCGGACAGCGGGCGCAGCACGTCCCGGTCGTTCGCCGTCCAGGCGGCGACGGGCACCAGCACGGCCGCGTGCCGGGCCGCCGTGCCGACGGAGTGGTAGAGGGCGGCCAGACTGCTCAGCGAGCCGCTCAGGCCGACGATCACCCGGGCGGTCCCGTCCGTGGGCCGGTTCGTGGTCCCGGTCGTGGTGGTGGTGCCGGTCATGGCCGTTCGCCTCCGTCTCTCCGGTCGCGTTCTGCCGGTTCCGCACTCCTTGCTTCGGATGCCTCCAGTCAACCCCGGAACCACTTCCTCCGTACCGGCGCTGACACCACCATGACGCCGGTCACACGCTTCTTGACGGCCCCCTGACGGGCATCCCCCGACGTGCGTCACCCCAGCCCCGGCACGAACTCGATCAGCAGGTCGATCGCCTTGATGCCGAGGAACGGCAGCACCAGCCCGCCCAGCCCGTACACCCGCAGGTTGCGCCGGAGCAGCTCGTTCGCGGAGGCGGGCTGGTAGCGCACGCCGCGCAGCGCCAGCGGGATCAGGGCGATGATGATCAGCGCGTTGAAGATGATCGCGGAGGCGATCGCCGAGGTGGGGCTGTGCAGGCCCATGATGTTGAGGTGGTGCAGCCCCGGGTAGGCATGGGCGAACATCGCGGGGATGATCGCGAAGAACTTGGCCACGTCGTTGGTGATCGAGAAGGTGGTCAAGGCGCCCCGGGTGATGAGGAGTTGCTTGCCGACCCGGACGATGTCGATCAGCTTCGCCGGGTTGGAGTCCAGGTCGACCATGTTGCCGGCCTCCTTGGCGGCCGGGGTGCCGGAGTTCATGGCGACGCCGACGTCGGCCTGGGCGAGGGCTGGGGCGTCGTTGGTGCCGTCGCCGGTCATCGCGACCATGTTCCCGGCGGCCTGTTCGCGCCGCAGGTGGGCGAGCTTGTCCTCCGGGGTGGCCTCGGCGAGGAAGTCGTCCACCCCGGCCTCCTCGGCGATCGCCATGGCGGTCAGCGCGTTGTCGCCGGTGACCATCACGGTCCGGATGCCCATCCGCCGCAGCTCGGCGAAGCGTTCGGCGATGCCCTCCTTGACCACGTCCTTGAGCTCGACCACGCCCAGCGCCCGGGCGCCGTGCCGGTCGTGCACGGCGACCAGCAGCGGGGTGCCGCCGGCCTCGGCGATCCGGTCCACCAGCGGCTTCGCCCCCACGGGGATCCGCCCGCCGGAGTCCACCACCCAGCGGGCGACGGCCGCCGCGGCGCCCTTGCGGATCAGACAGCCGCTGCCGTCCGGCCAGCTGAGGTCGACGCCGCTCATCCGGCTGTGCGCGCTGAACGGGACGGGCCGCTGCTCGCCCAGCTCGCCGGGGGAGCGCGGCGGCACCCAGTACTGACGGTTCGTCAGCTCGACGATCGAGCGCCCCTCCGGGGTCTCGTCCGCGACCGACGCCAACTGGGCTGCCTCGGCGAGCTGTTCGGTGCTCGCGCCGGGCAGCGGATGCAGCGCGACGGCCCGGCGGTTGCCGTGGGTGATGGTGCCGGTCTTGTCCAGCAGCAGCACGTCCACGTCGCCGGCGGCCTCAACCGCCCGGCCGGACAGGGCGATCACGTTGCGCTGGACCAGCCGGTCCATCCCGGCGATCCCGATCGCCGACAGCAGAGCACCGATGGTGGTCGGGATCAGCGCGACCATCAACGCCACCAGCACGATCGTGGTCTGCGGGGCGTGGGCATAGATCGCCATCGGCTGCAGCGAGACGACGGACAACAGGAAGACGATGGTGAGGGAGGCGAGCAGGATGTTCAGCGCGATCTCGTTCGGAGTCTTCTGCCGGTCGGCGCCCTCGACCAGGGCGATCATCCGGTCCACGAAGCTCTGCCCGGGGCGGGAGGTGACCCGGACCACCAGGTGGTCGGAGAGCACCTTCGTCCCGCCGGTGACGGCCGTACGGTCACCACCGGACTCGCGGATCACCGGCGCGGACTCGCCGGTGATCGATGACTCGTCGACGCTCGCCACGCCCTCGACCACCTCGCCGTCCTGCGGGATGACCTCCCCGGCCGGGACCAGCACGATGTCGTGCAGCATCAACTCCTCGGCGGGGAGCACCTCGTGGCGGTGGTCACGGGTGCCGACCCGCCAGTGCAGCAGCCGCCTGGCCGTCATGCCCTGCTGCGCGCGGCGCAGCGAGTCGGCCTGCGCCTTGCCGCGTGCCTCGGCGACGGCCTCGGCGAGGTTGGCGAACAGCACGGTCAGCCAGAGCCAGAAGGAGATCACCCAGGCGAACACGCTCGGATGGATGACGGCGCTGATCGTGGTCAGCGCCGAGCCGGTCTCGACCACCAGCATCACCGGGTTGCGCATCATCGTGCGCGGGCGCAGCTTGCGGACGGCGGCGGGCAGCGCCTCGGCGAGCTGTTGGCGGGTGATCAGCGTGCGGCGGGCCCGGGGAGTGGACGGGCGGTGGCTCGGCGGTGGCTCTGGAGCGGGTTCCGGGCGGCGGAACCAGTTCTGCTGGTCGCTGGTGGTGTCCGGTGGGGTGAGGGCCGAACGGCGCATCGTCTCGGGGACCTTCCGGGCCGCCCGGTGGAAGGGGGCGGCGGGCTCGGTGGCGACGGGGGAACGGCGGACAGCCCACCATCGGATTCCGCCGCGCCATGCCGCCGTTGACGCGGGCTTGGCGGGGAAGCGGCCGTTCTTGACAGTTCCCTGACACCGCGCTCGACCAGCTCGAACGCCCGTTCATCCGGCCTGTCAGGAGGGCGTCAAGGACGGCGGCCGGGGCGTACGGCCTGTGTCAAGGACGGGTGCGGTCGGTGTGCGGAGGGTTTCCACTGGAGGAGTCCAGCCCACCCGTTTCGAAGGAACCCCCGCCATGAACGACACCGCTCTCGCCGTCGAACCTCCGCTACGCCGGGTCGTCCGGCTCGCCGGCCACCGTTCCGCCGAGCAGCCGGAGACCCCGGCCCGGACCTCGCAGCCCGCGCCCGCCCACGACCGCACCCGCCCGGCGCACTGCCGCGTCGCGATGCAGTTCGAAGACTGACCCGGAGGAGCGCCACCATGACCCAGCTCACCGTCCGTTCCGCTCCCGCCGCCCCTGCCCCCGCCGACGCGCTCGGCGGCCCCTGGCCGGCCTCGGCGCGGCCCGGCCCGGGAGCCGACCTGCTGGTCGGCGGGGTAGGCCTGGCGGAGACGGCCGAGCGGTTCGGTACCCCGCTGTACGTGCTGGACGAGGGCGAGGTGCGCAGTCGCGCGCGGGCGTACCGGCGGGCGCTGCCGCATGCCGAGGTGCTGTACGCGGCCAAGGCCTTCCTGTGCAGCGCGATGGCGGACTGGGTCGCGGAGGAGGGACTGGGTCTGGACGTGTGCTCTTCCGGTGAGCTCTGGCTCGCGGTCTCCGCCGGCTTCCCGGCGCAGCGGATCCTGCTGCACGGCAACGCCAAGTCCCCGGAAGAGCTGCGGCTGGCCCGGCGGCTGCGGGTCGGGCGGATCGTCATCGACGGCCAGGCGGAGATCGCCCGGTTGGCGGCGCTGGTGGCTGCCGACACCCCGCAGAAGGTGCTGGTCCGGGTGGTCCCGGGGATCGCCGCCGGGCACCATGCGGCGGTGCGGACCGGGGTCGGTGGGCAGAAGTTCGGCTTCCCGATCGAGGGCGGCGACGCGGCCGACGCGATCGCCCGGGTGCTCGACCAGCCCGGCCTGGAACTGGCGGGCCTGCACTGCCACTTGGGCTCGCAGATCACCGAGCTGGAACCGTTCCTCCAGGCGGTCGACGCCCTGGTGCGGCTGCTCGTGGACGTACGCGACCGGCACGGCGTCGAGCTGCCCGAGCTGGACCTGGGAGGCGGCCACGGCATCAAGTACCTGCCCGGCGAAGCGGAGTTCGACCTCCCCGAGTTCGCGGTCCGGGTCACGGATCGGCTCGCAGTGCGCTGCGCCGAGGCGGACCTGGACGTGCCGCGCCTGATCGTCGAGCCGGGCCGCGCGATCGCGGGGCCGGCAGGGGTGGCCGTCTACCGTGTGCTCTCCGTCAAGCACTCGGCCGACGGCCGCACCTTCGTTGCCGTGGACGGCGGAATGAGCGACAACCCGCGCCCGGCACTGTACGGATCCCCGTACAGCGTCCGGCTGGTGGGCCGGAAGTCCGACGCGGGCGCGGCGCGGGTGGACGTGGTCGGCCGCCACTGCGAGGCGGGCGATGTGCTCGTGCGCGATGCCGTGCTGCCCGCCGACCTCCGCCCGGGAGACCTGCTCGCGGTACCGGCCGCCGGGGCGTACCAGCTGTCGATGGCCTCCGGCTACAACCTGGTCGGCCGCCCGGCGGTCGCGGCCGTGAAGGACGGCCGCGCCCGCCTGCTGATCCGCAGGGAGACGGTCGAGGACTTCCGCCTGCGCGAAGTCGGCCGCTGAGGCCGTTAATTCATTCGTTCGATTGGATTGACGGGTCTCCGTCCGACGGGGCAGCCGTCCACGGTCAAGACTGTCGCGATGCGCCACTGGGGTGCATCGCGACGGGAGGAGTTCACTTAGCCGGCCGCCACCGCCCGCATTTGCGCGAGAAGTCGACCGGGCCGACTTCTCGCGCACGATGGTGGCGGCTCGTGCCCTCTCTTCCACTCCCCGTCAAGCAGCTGGTGAAGACAAGACTGCAACTCCGAACCCTCCCCCGCGCGGGAGAAGCCGGCCCAGCCGACTTCTCACGCAGGTGTGGTCAGGCGCTGGGGAGTTCGCCGGTCTTGATGGCGGCGACGAATGCCGCCCATGCGTTGGCGGGGAAGCTGAGTGCAGGGCCGTCGGGGTCCTTGGAGTCCCGGACCGGGACGATGTCAGGGAAGCCGTCAGCAACCTCGACACAGTTGCCCTGATTGCCGCTGAACCTGCTCTTACGCCACACTGCGCGGCTCAGGTCTGCGCCGTCTCCACTGGTGCCGATCATTCAAGTTCCTTTGCAATCTTCGCGACGAGCCGCCGCGACGGCCCGACGTCAAGAGCCGCTGCCCGAAGCCGGTCAAAGGCCTGGTCGTAGGCTGTTACGTCGTCATCTCGTTCGAGGTAAAGGCTACTCGTGAGGGATTCGGTGTACACCACATCGAGATCATTCCGAACGGGGAACTCCAGGATCACGAACGACCCGAGTACGCCGGCATGGGCGCCCGCCTCGAATGGCACGACCTGTATGGTCACGTGTGGTTCCTTGGAAGCAGCGATGAGCTGTTGCAGCTGCTTCGCCATAACGGCCTTTCCTCCGACGACCCGTCGGAGCGCGGCCTCGTCCGTGATCGCCCAGAGCTTGAGGGGATCCTCGCGCCGGAGGGCTGCGTTCTGCCGAGCAAGGCGCACATCGACCAGGGCGTTGACCTCTTCGGTCGTCGCCTCGGGTTGGAGTTGCCGAGTCAACGCACGCGCGTAGTCTGCGGTCTGGAGCAACCCTGGGATGAGTGACAGCTCGAAGTTCCGGATGGCCACGGCCTCCGCCTCGAAGCTGATGAACGAGGCGTATCGCTGCGAGATCACATCCGAGTACGGCTGCCACCACACCCGTCGCTTGCCCTCGCGTGCCAGCGTCGCGAGCGCCTCGCGGGTCGCCGGGTCGGTGACTTCGTAGACGTCGAGCAGTTTCTCGACCTCGTTCGCCCGCACCCCGTGGCGCCCGTTCTCCAGGCGGCTGACCTTGGACTGGTGCCAGTCGAGCCGGGCTGCCACGTCGTCCACCTTGAGGTTGAGCCCCTCGCGGATCCTTCGTAGCTCCGCCCCCAGCATTCGGCGGCGCACCGTCGGTGTTGCGGCCACGCTCCGATCTCCCTTCGTCGCGCTCTGTCGTCGTCCGACAGTCTGGCGTGACGGAAGTGGTTTCGTCACATCAGATCCCCAAAGCCATATGTATCTTGCGGCGTTTGATTGCACCATGCCTGCGAGACGGGCATGCTTACGAACTGTGGTGAACATCGCCACACAGCGTGATCCTGGGGTTCATCGCTCGGGCATTCCCATGCCTCCGCCGCCCTCCGGATCGCGAGATCTCCCATCACTCCCGGCGGCCGCGCCGTGCCCGGAACGTTGGAGAAGTACTCGTGCTGGTTGCCCCGGCACGCCAGGTCCGTCGGTCTCGCCCGACAGCTGCTCGGTGACTTCCTCGCCGAACTCCAGAACGGTGAACAGTTCTGCCACGAAAGCGAGTTGGTGGTCAGCGAGCTGGTCACCAACGCCGTGCCGCACGCCGTCACCCCGACCGGGCGGCTCATCTACCTCCAGTTCGACCTCCACCCCGACCCCGACTCCCTCCGGATCGAGGTGCACGACGCCGACCCCGAGCACCCGACCCTCCGCCCGGCCGCAGAGTGCGACGAGGCCGGCCGCGGTCTCCTCCTGGCCTCCGAGTTCGCCACCAGCTGGGGCTGCCAGCCCCGCCCCGGCGGCATCGGCAAGGTGATGTGGGCGCTGCTCGAAGGAGGCGTGCAGTGAACGCCGAACTCCCCTTCCCCGTCTCGGTGGAGATCAAGGGCATCACCAAGGCCGCCACCTTCACCAGGCTCGCCGACGCCCTCGCCGCCATCCGTGCCAGCCTCGCCCGGCTCCCGCTGGACGCCGACCAGGCCGGCTATCTCGCCGAGCTGTTCAGCGAGGCCGCCATCCCCCGAATCGCCCACCAGCTGGTCGAGTTCGGCGCGGTGCGGGCGATGGCGTACATCGGGATCGAGTCCGTGCACCCGATCCAGCTGTGCGTCACGGATCCCGAGTGAACGTCTGCCGCACCTGGGCCAGGATCTCCCGCTGGTGGTGCCTGAACGCCCAGTTCTCCCGCCCGGTCCGCGCCGTCAGCCCCCGCCGCCGCGCCGCCCACACCGAGATGCAGCGCTGGATGGCCACCCCCGGCGATGCTGAGGCGCTGCTCCTCGCCGTGCTCCGGCGATCCGCCCAAAATCCTTGAACGAGAACGAGGTTGCGCGAGAGGTCGGCCGGGCCGACTTCTCGCGCTCGGCTCAGCGTGCGAGCTCCTGGCGGACCGTCGCGGTGACCTCGGGGGCCAGGTCTTCCGCGCCCTGGTCGAGGAGCCAGCGTTCCAGCGTCCGGCCAGGGTCCCGCAGGTGGCGCAGCGATCCGTCCGGGGTGCGGAGGGTCACCAGCTCGCCGGAGACGACGAGCTCGGCGACGGTCTCGGCCGGGCCGGTCAGGACCCGCATTCCTCGGTAGCCGAGGCCGTCGTACGGCCGCTCGCCTCCGGTCGCCGGTGTCAGCGCCGCGATCCGACGGCCCAACTCGTCGACGGCGGCGGGCCGCAGGGGAAAGCGCGGGTTGGGCCGCCCGCTGTAGAGGTCGACCTCGACGTCCATCCGGCACCGTCCTTCCCGTCCGTGAGGCGCTCGTCAGTTGATCCGCTTCCGCTGGCTGTCGCAGCCGTAGAAGTAGCCGCAGAAGATGGTGTAGGGCCCGCGGTCGGCGGTCTCCGGGTTGAAGATCACGTTCCCGCTGTTGTCGACGTTGCGGGCCGCCGTCGGACCCGGCTTGTGACCCCAGAAGCCCTCCACGTGCTTCCGGTACCAGTGGTAGTCGCCGCCGCCGGGGATGACGACCAGGGCGACGAGGAAACGCGGCTTCTCGGTGTCGGGGAAGCAGTCGAACCGGTGGTGCATGCCGTCGCAGAGCGCCGCGCGGGTCACTTCGTCGCAGGTGATCTGCGTGTACATGTTGCCGCAGCCGCGACCGGGCTGCGCGAAGGTGTTCGTGCGCCAGTTGCTGGCGTAGTTGTAGCAGTTGTTGCTGGACATGACGTTCGGGTCGTTGTTCCAGAATCCGGGATTGAACGCCCCCAGCTCGATCTGGCACGTGACCGCGGGGCTCTCCGCCTGCTCACCGCCCGCCGGCTCGACCCGGTCCGCCACGGACGCCCGGCCGCCGCTGGCCAGTTGTCCGAGCAGGAACTCCCGGAAGGACGACGTGTCGATCGGCGGCGTGGTCCCCGCGAAGGTGTCGGGGGCCCGATGCCAGTCCGCGGTGGTGATCAACCGCTCGGCGACCTCCGCGGCGCGCCCGGCCGGTGCCTGCGGGCCCGCCGGGAGGAAGACGCGGGACTCCAGGTCGAAGTCGCGCGCGAGCCCGTCGTCGAAGGTCTCCACCCAGAAGCCCCGCAGGCCCAGACCACCGGTCTGCGCTTCGGAGGACCGGGGACCGACGAACAGGGTCCGGTCCCGGGTCAGCTCGCTCAGGGTCGCGCGCACCTCTGCCTCATCGGTGATGTCCGCGACGGGGTTGGGCCGGCCGGAGTAGACGTCCGCGGTGATTCTCAGCATGGGTCCTGGTCTCCTTGTACGAGGGGCGACTTGTGGGTTCGGGCGTTGTTTCTATACGTCCCGTCCCGGGTCGGACCCTCGCCGCGCGGCGGCACCGACCGGATGTCGTCCCAGCGGTTCAACGCCGCACGGGTCAGCGCAGGTGCCAGGAGAAGCCGTCGCTGGAGCTGAGGATCACGCCCTGGTCACCCACGGCGCTCCACTGCCCCCGGCCGTAGGTGAGCCCGCGGATCGAGCTCTGGGTCTGACCGCCGAACCGCCGGGCCGCCGGAGCTGTCCGGCCGAAAACGAGGTTTCCCCTCGCCGGTGCAGCTGGCACGCTCATCGAGTGGACGTCAACGGATTCGTCACCGACGGCTACCTCGTCGTGAGGCAGGCGTTCGACACTGCCACGGCGGCCGCCTGCCGGGCGGACCTGTGGGCCGCGCTCGCCGAGCGGGGCGTGCTGCGCGAGGACCCCGGAACGTGGACGGCGCCGCTCGTGCAACTGCCCTGCCCGGACACCGAGCCGTTCGCCGTGGCCGCCGCCTCGCCGAAACTCGCAACGGCCCACGACCGGCTGATCGGTGCCGGGCGGTGGACCAGGAGGCCGACGGTGGGCGGCGAGGTCCCGGTGCGGTTCCCGTCCGAGGACTGGCCCGGTACCGGCTACCACATCGAGGGCAACTGGTGGGGCGGGGAGGACCATTGGACGAACCTCCGCTCCCGCGGGCGCGGACTGACCGCGTTCTTCCTGTTCTCCGACGTCGGCCCCGAGGACGCGCCGACCCGGCTGCTGGTGGGCTCGCACCGGTTCGTCCCGCCGGTGCTGGCCCGGGCAGGGGAGGCCGGGATGTCCGGCTGCGCCGCCGTCGAGGCCCTGCAACCCTCGGTCCTGCACCGACAGGCCGTCCACGTCACCGGCCGGGCCGGCGACGTCTACCTGTGCCACCCCTTCATGGTGCACACCGCGACCTGGCCGCACCGCGGCGTCGCGCCCCGGATGATGGCCCAACCGGGGGTCGAGGTCCCCGACGGCTTCGCCGTGGACGGCTCGGACCCGTCCCCCGTCGCCCGCGCGATCGTCGAAGGCCTGGGACGGCCCCACTAGACCGGCCCGGGCGTCCCGGCGGCGCGGGCGTCGTACGCGACGCGGGCAGCGCGGGCGACGGCACCCCTGCTCGTCCTGTCCCGGCTCACCCTCGCCGTCGGCGGCCCGATCCACCTGGCCGGGCTCGCCGGGCTGCTGGGGTACGTCTCGCGACGCGCTCGCCGAGCGGCTCGGGCCTCGGCGGCTGGTCCGCTTCGGTGCCGCCGTGGGCCCCGCTGCTGCTCTCCCTGGTCTCGATACCGGTGCCGGCGGTGACCAGGGTGGAGCCGCTGTGGCGGCCGCCGGCCGCGGTGTGGATCACCGGCGTCAGCGCCCGCGGGCTCGGTCGGGCCGTCCCCCGTGTCGGCTCGCAGCGAAGGGAGACGGTGCGATGACCGCGCGGGATGACCGCCGCCCGTACGGGACCACAGAGGTACGAGGGTGCGTCGCCCCGCCTCTCCGGCTCGGCGGGTGCCCGGTCGATGCAGAACTCCGCCCGCACGACTTCGCCCCGTCGAGCCGAACCGGCTCGACGGGGCGAAGTCGTGCGGGCGTCCGGGGTCACCCCGTGTGGGCGGCGCCGACCAGGTCGGGCAGCAGCTTCGCCGCGTTGGGCGTGCCGAGGCCGGTGATCGGGTCCCAGCCGGTGGTGGCGGAGTAGCCCGGCACCGTGGGGTCGGTGGTGTTGTTGCCGAGCGTCACGTCGTTGAAGTCGGCCGCGTAGGTGGCCGGGTTGGCGGCCAGCTTGTACAGGGCCGGGTTGATCTGGCCGAGGCCGCCGCCGTTGATCTGGTCCGCGATCGAGACCAGGCCGGCCCACTGCGGGCAGGACAGCGAGGTGCCGCCGATGTCGTACCAGCCCGTGCTGCACGGCGTGGCACCGCACTTGAGGCCGGAGGAGCCGTCCGGCGGCAGCGACAGGTAGACCAGCGCGCCGGTGCCGGGGGAGGCCTGCAGGGCCACGTCCGGCACGCCGCGCTTGGCGCCGATCGCGGTGGAGCCGGCGGGCAGCGCCGACTGGTAGCCGGGCTTGTCGAAGACCTGGCTGAACCCGCCGCCCGAGCCGCTCCAACCGACCTCGGCCGCACCGGGGTTGGCCTGGCACTTGGCCGGGTTGTCGGTGCTGTCCACGGTCCGGCCGCCGGTCGCGCCGGGGTCGGTGCACAGGAACGTGCCGCCGACGCCGGTCACCAGTGGGTCGGAGGCCGGCCACTCCACGGACGGGTACGGGAGGGTGGTGCCGCCCGACTTCACCGGGGTCTTCTCGGAGCCGGCCGAGCCGCTGTCGCCGGAGGAGCCGAGCACCGTGACGCCGTTCAGGGCCGCCGACTTGAAGGCGTGCCGCAGGGGCTCGATCGACTGGGGGCTGGCGAACGCGCCCTCGGCGGAGGCGAAGGACTGCGAGATGACGTTCGCCAGGTGGTTGTCGATCACGTACTGCTCGGCGTCCATCAGGGCGGGCAGGCCCTGGACGCCGAGCGTCTCGGAGGTGGGGGTGGAGACCAGCAGGATGTTGGCTCCGGGGGCCATCGCGTGTGCGGTCTCGACGTCGAGCGCGACCTCCAGCGCCCAGGCGGACTTGTCCTCCTGGCCGGTGCCCTGGCTGGTGGACGGCGGCGCGGTGGTGCCCGGCGCGCCCTGGACGTGCAGCTCGCTGAACGTCGGCATGCCGGGCTGGCAGGTCACGCCCTCCTCGCCGCACATCGCGTTGACGCCGAAGGCCTGGTCGAAGACGTGCAGGTCGTGCGCCATGGTGTCGCTGCCGTACGAGTCGAAGATCGCGATCGTCTGGCCACGGCCGTCGAAGCCGTTGGCGTACAGCGGACCGAGGTTGTAGGCGGCCCGGATCCCCTGCGGGCTGAAGCAGCGCCGGCCAGCCGACGCGCACTGCGCCTGGGTGGGGGGAGTGGTGCCGGTCGACACCTGGCTGTAGTCGGCCACCGCGGGGTGCACCGCCGGGTAGCCGGCGGCGGCGACGGCACTGCCGACCGTCGCCGGCCCGGCGAGCGCGCCGGAGGCGGCGAGGGCCAGGCCGCTCACCCCTGCCAGGAGTATTCGGCGCATGCTGGGAGCCTTCAAGTGGTCCTCCACGAGGATGGGTTGGGGGACATCGGCCGGTACCCTGGCCGGATCGTGCGACACCGGGTACGCGAGGGGGCTCCGGGACACAAGGTCACGGCCGGGCGAGTGTAGGTGCGGGAGCGGCCCGCCCTCAATGCTTCGTCTGAAATTCAGATCGATCTCTTAACTGCGCGTTAACGGCGCACGGAGAGGACCGTCGATCCCTCGGGCCCGTTCGAGTGAACGGCCGCCCGATCGCTTCGTCCACGGCCCGTCAACGCGCCAAGCTGGGCGGCGAATCCGTGGGAACCCCGCTGAGGAAAGGCCAGTCGATGACGCGTGCGCTGATCGTGGTGGATGTACAGAAGGACTTCTGCGAGGGCGGCAGCGTCCCGGTCGGCGGCGGCGCCGACCGGGCGCGGGCGATCGCCGAGCTGGTCCAGGGCCCCCAGCGGGACGGCTGGACGAAGGTGGTCGCCACCCGTGACCACCACGTCGACCCGGGCGGCCACTTCTCCGGGCATCCGGACTTCCGCGAGTCCTTCCCCGTCCACTGCGTGGTCGGCACCGATGGCGGCGAGTTCCACCCCGCCTTCCTGCCCGCCGTCGAGGCCGGCGCGGTGGACGAGGTCTTCTACAAGGGCGCCCACTCCGCCTCCAAGAGCGGCTTCGAGGGCTTCACCGCCGACGGCACCCCACTCGCCGACTGGCTGCACGACCACGGCGTGGACGCCGTCGACGTGGTCGGCATCGCCACCGACCACTGCGTCAAGGCCACCGCTCTGGACGCCGTGAAGGCCGGCTTCGACGCCCGCGTCCTGCTGGACTACACGGCGGGCGTCGCCCCGGGCACCACCGACGCCGCCCTCGCCGAACTCCACCGCGCAGGAGTCGACTTGACGGGCACCCCAGTCGTCCTCGCCTGAGCCGGACATAACGGAACGGTTTCGGAGCCCGTTCTCCCGGTGCCGAGGGGTTGACGGCGCCGGGAGGGCGGGCGTTTGCTGGCTGCGCTCGTGTGAACCTGTTGGGTTGTGGTTTGTTTTGTCGGTTTGAACGTTCAAACCGGGAAAGACCTCGCTGACCTCCGAGCGCACCGCCCCCCTCGCCCCCGTCTCCGTCCGGCGCCACCCCATCAGGAGGAATGCAATGTCACACCTTTCCCGTCGCGACCTGCTCCGCGCCTCCGGAGCCGGCCTGCTCGCCCTGGCCGCCGGCGGCACGCTCACCGCCTGCGGTGGCTCCGGCCCGGGCGGAGGCCAGGGCGGGGACGCCGACACCGGCACCGTCACCGTCTGGTCCTGGGCCACGGCCGCCGCCGCCCTGCGCGCGGTGGTTCCGGCCTTCGAGAAGGACAACCCCGGCATCAAGGTCGACGTCCAGGACATCGGCAACCCGGCCATCTGGGACAAGATCACCGTCGGTCTCGCGGCCGGCGGACAGGGCCTCGGCGACGTGCTGCACATAGGCTGCGACTACCTGCCCGGCTACCTGGAGAAGTTCCCCGGCGGCCTGGCCGACCTCTCCGGCTTCGGCGCCGACGCCCACAAGGACAAGTTCGCCAAGGGCCTGTGGCCGGTCGTCACCGGCAAGGACGGCCACGCCTACGCGCTGCCCTGGGAGGTCAACCCGCTCGGCTTCTTCTACCGCAAGGACTACTTCGACCGGGCCGGCATCGACCCCACCACCCTCGCCACCTGGGACGACCTGACGGCGATCGCCGACCGGTTCAAGGCCGCCAACCCCGGAATCTCCCTCATCGGCATCAACAAGGCCGCCAACCCCGACCCCGACCTGGACTTCGTGCAGTCCCTGATGCAGCTCCAGGGCGCCTTCTACTTCGACCTCCAGGGCAGGATCACCCTCGGCTCCGAGCCGGACGTCCGCGCCCTGACCACCCTCCAGCACCTGGACCAGGCCGGGCTGGTCGCCGACGCCCCCGGCAGCCAGGGCTGGGCCACCCTGATGAAGGCAGGCAAGCTCGCCGTCGCCCCGATGCCCGCCTGGGCCGCCCACTACCTGGAGGCCAAGTTCGCCGATCAGGGGGGCAACTGGCGCCTCGCCAAGCCTCCCGCCGTCACCCCCGGCGGCAGGCGCACCGCCCTGGTGAACTCCACCCACCTGACGGTCTCCGCCTCCAGCCCGCGCCGCCGCGCCGCCTGGAAGTTCGTCGAGTACGCGCTCACCCGCCCCGCCTCGGTGAACGCCATGTTCAACGCCGGCGGCGTCTTCCCCGCGCTCCTGGAGGCCTACGCCGACCCGATGTACGCCGCGCCCAGCGCCTACTACGGTGGCCAGTCCCCGCTGAAGACCTTCGCCGAACTGGCCACCGACGGCGGCGACCCCACCAACTACTCCGGCGACTACGCCCGCGCCCTCAAACTCGCCAGCGACGCCCAGACCAAGGTCTTCCTCAAGGGCGGCGAGCCCGCCACCGTCCTCCAGGACGCCGCCAGGCAACTCGCCCAGCAGACCGGACGCACCGTCGCATGACCGCCACCGCCCCGCCCGCCACTCCGTCCGCCGCTCTCACCGGGAAACCCGCCAAGGAGGCCGTACGGGCCCACCGCCGGGCCCGCCTGCGCCGCACCGCCCTGCCGTACCTGCTGCTCGCCCCCGCCCTGATCACCTTCGGCGTGTTCAAGGCCTACCCGGTCGTCGACTCCCTGCTGCTCTCCTTCACCACCGGCTCCGGCACCGCCACCCGCGCCGCCGGACTCGCCAACTACCGCCGCCTGCTGGACGATCCGCTGTTCTGGACGGCCCTGCGCAACACCGGCGAGATCCTCGTGGTGCAGGTCCCGCTGATGCTGGGCCTGGCCCTGCTGATGGCCGTCGGCATCAACTCCGTCCTGGTGCGCTGGCGGGCCGTCTGGCGGCTGGGCGTCTTCATGCCCGCCGTCACCGGCCTGGTCGCCACCGGCGTGATGTTCGCCTTCCTGCTCAAGCGCGACGACGGCGCCGTCAACTGGCTGCTGGACGCCGCCGGCCTGCCCACCGTCGACTGGCTGGGCGAGCCGTTCTGGGCCCGGATGTCCGTCGTCCTGGTCCTGACCTGGCACTACACCGGCTACAACGCCGTCATCTACCTGGCCGGACTGCAGGGCATCCCCAGGGAACTGTACGAGGCCGCGATGGTCGACGGCGCCGGTCCGGTCCGCCGCTTCACCGCGATCACCGTCCCCGCGCTGCGCCCGGTGCTGCTGTTCACCGTCGTGCTCTCCACCATCGGCACGCTCCAGCTCTTCGACGAGCCGTACGTGCTGACCGGCGGCGGCCCGGACAACGCCACCCTGACCGTCTCCATGTACCTGTACCAGAACGGCTTCCGCTACTTCGACTTCGGCTACGCCTCCGCCATCGCCTACGCGCTCACCCTGCTGGTGGCCGTGCTCGGCGCGGTCCAGATGCGCCTGATGGGGGACAAGGACCGATGATCCCGAACAAGCTCCGCGGCTGGCCGCTGACCTTCCTCCTGGCAGCCCTCACCGGCTTCTCCGTCGCCCCCTTCTACTGGCTGCTGATCTCCACCACCCGCAAGGACACCGAGATCTTCGACTGGCCGCCGCACCTGCTGCCCGGCGGGGGCCTCGGCGACAACCTGCACCGGCTCGACCAGAAGGTCGGCCTGCTCCGGGTCCTCGGCAACTCCCTGCTGGTGGCCGGGATCCAGACCGCCGGCGCGCTGGTCATCGCCCTGCTGGCCGGGTACGCCTTCGCCAAGTTCCGCTTCCGCGGCCGCACCCTGCTGTTCGCGCTGCTGCTCTCCACCCTCGTGGTGCCCGAACAGGTCATGCTGGTACCGCTGTTCAAGATGATGACGAGCTTCGGCCTGCTCGACTCCTACCAGGCGATCATCCTGCCCGGGCTGTGCGTGCCCTTCGCGGTCTTCCTGATGCGCCAGTCGCTGACCAGCCTGCCGGACGAACTCCTGGACGCCGCGAGGGTCGACGGCGCGGGCGAGCTCCGGGTGCTGTGGAGCGTCGTCGTCCCGGTCGTGCGACCGGTGCTCGCCGCGCTCTCGATCTTCCTCTTCCTGGGCTCCTGGAACCAGTTCGTCTGGCCGCTGATCGCCCTGCGCAGCCCGGACATGCACACCCTGCCGGTCGCCCTCGCGACCCTGTACGGCAACCAGGCCACCACCGACTACGGCGCGATCCTCTCCGGCACCGCGCTGTCCACCCTGCCCATGATGGTCCTCTTCCTGGTCCTCCAGCGGCAGTTCATCTCCGGCCTACTGGCCGGTGCGACGAAAGGCTGAGCAGCGTGACCGACATCTGGGAACCGCACGCCCCCGCCGCAGCCTCGGCGCTGCGCCCGCTGTCCGCCGAGGGGCTGGACCTCAGGGCGAGCGGAGCGGCCGCCGCCCGGGCGGTCGCCGACGGCGTGGTCGAAGTGACCGCGCGCGACGCGGGTCCGGTACGGATCGAATGGCGGGTGCCCTGCGTGGACGCCACCGCCTTCTGGACGCCCGAGCCGCGCGGCACCGGCGGGCTGCCCGCCGCCTGGAGCGCGCCGCGCCGCACCGGCCTCACCGCCGGCGCCCCGATCGCCGCGCTGGTCGGCACCGGGGACGTCGCGCTGTGCGCCTTCGCCGCCGACCGCCCCGACGTGCTGGCCGGGGCCGGAGTGGTCGAGGAGAGCGGCGAGTTCCGGTTCTGGGCCCAGGCCGACGGCGACCTCACCGTACGGATCGACACCTCCGGGCGGCACTTCGCCCGCTGCCTGGCCGACCTCGCCGCCTGGTGGGGCGCCGGCCGCACCGCCGACATCCCCGACGCCGCCCGCCGGCCCGCCTACTCGACCTGGTACTCGATGCACCAGGACGTCACCCCCGAGCGCGTCGAGGCCCAGGCCGCGCTCGGCAAGGAGCTCGGCCTGGACGTGATCATCGTGGACGACGGCTGGATGACCGCCGACCGCACCCGCGGCTACGCCCACTGCGGCGACTGGGAACCGGTCTCGCTGCCCGACACCGCCGCCCACGTCGAGCGGGTGCACCGGCTCGGCGTGCGCTACCTGCTCTGGTACGCGCTGCCGTTCATCGGCAAGGACAGCGCCGCCTTCGGGAAACTCGGCCATCACGCCCTCGCCGACGCCGCCCACCTGGGCGCGGTCGTGGCCGACCCGCGCCATCCCGAGGTCCGCGACTTCCTCGCCGACCGGCTCGCCCGCGCCGTCGAGGAGTGGGGCATGGACGGGCTCAAGGTCGACTTCGTCGACTGGTTCTCCCGCGGACCGGTTCCGGCCGCCGGCCCCGAGACGGACTGCGCGAGCGTCGACGAGGGCGTGGAGCGCCTGCTCGCCGCCATCCACCGACGGATCACCGCGGCCAACCCGGAGGCGATGGTCGAGCACCGCCAGCCGTACGTCAGCCCGGCCCTGTGGCCGTACGTCACCATGGTCCGCGCCACCGACTGCCCGCTCAGCCCGCAGGACAACCGGCAGCGGACCCTCGACCTGCGGCTCGCCGCGGGGCCCGTCCCGGTCCACTCCGACATGCTGATGTGGCACCGGGCCGAGCCGCCGGAGCAGATCGCCTGCCACCTGATCAACGTGCTGTTCTCGGTGCCGCAGGTCTCCGTCGACCTCGCCGCGCAGAGCCCGGCCCAGCGCGAGGCGATCGCCTTCTGGCTCGGCGTCTTCCGCGCCCATCTGGACACCCTGCAACTCGGCGAGCTGCGCCCGTCCCGCCCGGACCTCGGGTACCCGCTGGTGACGGCGGTGGGCGCGGGGACGGTGGTGGTGGCCCGGTACGCGGCCCTGCCGGTGGACGCCTCCGGCGACGACTGGCGGACCCTGCTGGTCGCCAACGCCGACGCCGACCCGGACGTCCGGCTGACCGGCGGCAGCGGGACGGCCGTCGCGACCGTGCGGGACGCCCGGGGGCGTATCGTCCGCGAGGGCGAGGTCGAGCTCGGCCTGGCCGCACCGATCCCCGTGCCGCGCGGCGGGCTGCTGACCCTGGCCCGCGCCTGACCGCGGCGCGGGCCTGACGCGGCTCGCCCGACCGACCCGCACACCTGGAGGACCGCATGCCCGCAGGAGCACCCCGGCCGCGCCGCGGCGCCACCACCATCGAGGAGGTCGCCCGGGCGGCCGGGGTCTCCCGGCAGACCGTGTCCAACGCGCTCAACGCCCCGCACCGGGTCCGCCCGGCGACGCTCGAGCGGGTGACCGCGACGATCCGCGAACTCGGCTACCAGCCCGACCAGTCGGCCCGCTCGCTGCGCAGCGGCGCCCGGCGCACCGTCGGCTACCTCGTCCCGGTGGACGACCCCCACGACCCCAACCCGCTGATGGCCGGCTTCCTGGAGGCCCTGGTCGACGCGGCCGGGGAGCAGGGCCTGCGGGTACTGCTGTTCCGCCCGCCCCGGGGAGCGGCGGACCCGGCGGCCGCCATCGACGAGCTGGTGGCGGCCCGCCAGGTGGACGGGCTGGTGCTGGCGGACGTGCTGGCCGAGGACGCCCGGATCGACCACGTCGCCCGGCTCGGCGTCCCGTTCGTCGCCTTCGGCCGGACCGGGCCCGCGCAGCCGCAGCACTGGGTGGACATCGCCAACGACGCGGCGATGGCCGCCGTGGTGCGCCACCTCGCGGCGCTCGGCCACCGGCGGATCGGGTACCTCGGGGCCGCCGAGGACCTGCCGTGGATGGCCGCGCGCCGGGCGGGCTTCCTGGCCGAGGCGCGCCGACTGGGCCTGTCCGCGGTCATGCCGCCCCGCCCGGGGCCGGCGGCCGTCCGGGCGCTGCTGCGCGGGCCGGAGCGGCCGACGGCCGTCGCGGCGGGCAGCGACCTGCTGGCGCTGGACGCGTACGAGGCGGTGCGGGCGGAAGGGCTGACGGTCGGGCCGGGCGGGGTCGCGGTCACCGGCTTCCACGACACGCCGCTCTGCCGCCACCTGCACCCGGCGCTCACCTCGGTGCGGCTGCCGTTGGGGACGATCGCCGCCGCGCTGGTGGGGCGGCTGCTCGACCAGGTGCGCGGGGCCGCGGCGCCCCCGGAGGGGCTGGAGGTGCCCACCGAGCTGGTGGTACGGGGGAGTTCGGGATCCGCACCGGCGCCGGGTGGTTCTTCCGGACCCGGGGTCCAGCCGGGCCTGGTAGCGCCCCGGCGCCCGCCGCGAGGGTGGGTGCCATGAACTCCACCTCCCACCCCACCGTCCTCATCACCGGCGGCACCAGCGGAATGGGCCTGGCCACCGCCCGCCTCCTCCTCACCACCGGCGCCCGGGTCGTGATCACCGGCCGTTCCGAAACCCGCCTCACCCGTGCCGCCGAGGAACTCGACGCCGGCGACCGCCTGCTCGCCGTCCGCGCCGACGCCACGGCGCCCGCCGACCTCGCCCGCCTCACCGCCACCGTCCGTGAGCGGTACGGCAAGCTCGACGGCGTCTTCGCCAACGCGGGAGTCGCCGGCTTCCAGCCTGTGCAGGACGTCGGCGAGGCCGACTTCGCCCGGATCGTCGACACCAACCTCAAGGGTGTCTTCTTCACGGTTCAGCACGCCCTGCCCCTGCTGGACGCGGCGGGCGGCGGCTCCGTCGTCCTCAACGCCTCCTGGACCCCGCACCGCGGCCTCCCCGGCGCGGCCGCCTACGCGGCGAGCAAGGCGGGCGTCCTCAGCCTCGCCCGCACCCTCGGCGCCGAACTGGCCGGGCGCGGCGTCCGGGTCAACTCCGTCAGCCCCGGCTACATCGTCACCGAGATGTTCCACGCCGCCGTCCCCGACCCGGCCGACCACGACCCGCTCCGCGCCCAGGTCCCGCTCGGGCGGCTGGGGCGGGCCGAGGACGTCGCGGAGACCGTCGCCTTCCTGCTCTCCGAGCGGTCCTCGTACATCACCGGGCAGGACATCGTGGTCGACGGCGGCCTCGTCCCGGCCTTCCCCTCGCTCGCCGGCTGAGGCCGTGCCCGTGCCTGGTCCTGACGGGACCAGGCACGGCGGCGCCCGGCAGGCCAGAATCGTTCCCGTGAACCCGACCACCGCCCTCAGCGAATTCCTCCGCACCCGCCGCGCCCGCCTCCAGCCCGAGGACGTCGACCTCCCCGACTACGGCGGCCGACGCCGGGTCGCCGGCCTGCGCCGCGAGGAACTCGCCCACCTGGCCGGAGTCAGCGTCGACTACTACACCCGCCTCGAACAGGGCCGCGTCGGCAACCCCTCCGACGCCGTCCTCGACGCCGTCGCCCGAGCCCTGCGGCTGGCCCCCGACGAGTCCGGCCACCTCCACCGCCTCGCCCGCCCGGCCGGCCGCACCCGCCGCCGCGCCACCACCCGCCAGCAGCCCCGCCCCTCGCTGCTGCGGCTGCTCGACCAACTCGACCACACCCCGGCGATGGTGATGGGCCACCGGATGGACATCCTCGCCTGGAACCGCGCCGCGGCCGCCGTCTTCGGCGACTACGGCGCCCTCCCGCCCGAACACCGCAACATCGCCCGCATCACCTTCCTCGACCCGGCCTCCCGCGACCTCTTCGCCGACTGGACCACCTGCGCCAGGGAGAACGTCGCCTTCCTCCACCTGGAAGCCGGCCGCCGCCCCGACGACCCCCACCTCGCCGAACTCATCGGCCAACTCTGCCTCGGCAGCCCGGACTTCAACACCATCTGGGCCCAACACCCGGTCGCCGACAAGACCTCCGGCCGCAAACTCTTCCACCACCCCGTCGTCGGCCTCCTCGACCTCGCCTACGACACCCTCCGCCCCGCCGACGACCCCGACCAGGCCCTCATCACCTACACCGCCGACCCCGACACCCCGTCCGACGACGCCCTCCGGATGCTGCTGTCCTGGGCCGTCAGCCGCTGAGGAGACCTGGCCTGACCGGTGCTCGCATCAGTTCTGGCCCCGGAGCTCCGTTCCGGGCGTTCCGGGCGCTCCGGGCCCCCCAGGGGTCTGACCTCGCATGGCGTGGAGCAGGTTCTGTCGCGTTCCCACGGTGGAGGGATGGGTGGTTCCCAGCACCCGCTCCTGAGCGGCCAGCGCCTGGAGGAGCAGCTGCAACCCCTCGTTCCGGCGCCCGGCTTCCCAGTAGGACACGCCGAGGTTGGCGCGGGTGTTGAGGGTCTTGGGGTGGTCGGTGCCGAGGAGGCGCTCGCGGTCGGCGAGGACGCGCTCCTGGAGGCTCACGGCTTCGTCGGTCCGCCCGGCGCTCTGGTAGGCGGTGGCGAGGTTGGCGCGGGTGTTGAGGGTGTCGGGGTGGTCGGTGCCGAGGAGGCGCTCGCGGTCGGCGAGGAGGCGCTCAAGGAGGCTGCTGGCTTCGTCGGTCCGCCCGGCGATCTGGTAGGAGATGGCGAGGTTGGCGCGGGTGTTGAGGGTGTTGGGGTGATCGGCGCCGACGATGCGTTCGAGCCCGGTGTGGACCTGCTCCAGGAGTGCGACGGCCTCCACGTAGCGCCCGGCATCGAGGTACGAAGTGGCGAGGTTGGAAAGGGTGGAATGGGTGTCGGGGTGATCGGCGCCGAGGATGCGTTCGCGACTTCTGTGAACTTCCTCCAGGAGGGCGATGGCTGCGCTGGTCCGCCCGGCCTCCCCGTAGTAGGTGGCGAGGTTGTTCCGGGTGGTGAGGGTGTCGGGGTGATCGGTGCCGACCATGCGCTCCTGGTCGGCGAGGACGCGCTCTTCGAGCTCGATGGCCTCATGGAACCGCCCTGCGTTCGCGTAGTAGGTGGCGAGGTTGTTCCGGGTGGTGAGGGTGTCGGGGTGATCGGTGCCGACCATGCGCTCGCGGTCGGCGAGGACGCGTTCCTGGAGCTCGATGGCCTCGCCGATCCGCCCGGCGACGTAATAGGAGGCGGCGAGGTTGTTGCGGGCGTTCATGGTGTGCGGGTGGTCGGTGTCGAGCACGCGCTCGCGGTCGGCCAGTAGACGTTCCTGGAGCTCGATGGCCTCGCCGATCCGCCCGGCGACGTAATAGGAGGCGGCGAGGTTGTTGCGGGCGTTCATGGTGTCCGGATGGTCGGTGTCGAGCACGCGCTCGCGGTCGGCCAGTAGGCGTTCCTGGAGCTCGATGGCCTCGTCGGTCCGCCCGGCGAGGTGGTAACTGTGGGCGAGGTTGTGGCGCGCGTTGAACGTGCCGGGATCGTGAGGTCCGACGAGTCGTTCACTGGTGGCCGCGAGCCGGCTCCAGTAGGCGATGCCAGGCAGGTACAGGCCCGCGGCCAGGAGACTCAGGCCACTGCGGTGAAGCAACTGTTCTCCGGCGCCGGATCCGCCCCACAGCAGGTCACCCGTGTGGTCGGCCAGAGCATCGGTGTTGGTGCGCAGAACCGCGGCGAGATCGCGGTCGTCGTGGTCTTCCCCGGGCCATAGGCCGAGCAGGGCTTCGGCGGCCTCCCGGTGTGGTCGTCGGTCGGCGGGGACGCCGTCGAGGGTGGCCCGCGCCGTGAGGGCGTGGAGGGTCACCTCCCGGTGCGGGGACTCGGTGAGGGTGATGAGGTTGTAGTTGTGCAGCACGGCGAGGGCGTCGTGTGCCTCGTCCACGTCGACCGGAGTGCCGCGGGTGCTGCCGAGGTGGTCCAGCGCCGACCGGGTGGCCCACAGGGCCTGCGGATGGCCCCCCGGGTCGAGCAGCGCGGCGAGTTCCAGTGCAGGCCGGGCCAGGCCGACCGGCTCCTCCCGCTGGGCCGCGTCCAGGGAGAGCAGCAGGGCCGCCGTGATCGGCCCCCGGTAGCCGTCGGCGTCGGATCGGGCGGGCAGCACGGTGTCGAGCGTGCGGCTGCGGTTCCGGAAGAGCTGGAGGTAACGCCCGCTGCTGCGCCGGGTGTTGATCAGGTAGGCGGCGGCGTGGGCGAGGGCGAGCGGCAGGTGGCCGAGGGCTTCGGCGAGGTCGGCGGCGTGCTCGTCGAGGAGGTGGGCGCACCCGGCCCGCTCCATCCGCTCACGGAGGTAGGCGGCGGATTCGGCCGGAGAGTAGGTGCTGACCTCCACCAGCATCCGGTTGCCGCCGCTGCTCACGGCACCCCGGTGACGGGTGGTGGCGATGACCCGTCCGCGTCCGCCCCGACTCGTTCCCGGCCACAGCTCCTCCCCGGTGTGCTCGGTGGCGTTGTCGAGGACGATCAGCCAGCTGCGGTCGGTGGAGGCGAGCCAGGCGAGGAAGCGCTCGGCGTCCTCCTCGGCCGTCCCGGTCACTCCCGGCGCGCCGACTGCCACCGCGGCCCGGGCGTACCGGTCGGTGACGGCGGCGGGCTCGGCGGCGTCGAGCCACAGCACCAACTCGACGCCGGAGTCGACGGCTTCGCGCGCGTAGTGCGCCGCCAGCTGCGACTTGCCGACGCCTCCGCCGCCCGCCAGGACCTGGCTGAGCACGATCGTGCCGCACTGTTCGCGGGCCGCGTCGATGGCCTGCCGCAGCTCCTCCCGGGGCTGGAAGGCGGTGGCCCGGGGCGGGATCCGCCCGATCACCATCGGCCACTGCACCGCCGGCCGGTCGGCCCGGTGCACGGTCAGGTGCTGCGCTTGGTAGACGTCGCCCTGGACGGTGCTGTTGTCGACGGTGTTCCCGACCTGATCGTGCACCTGCTGGCCCCCACCATCCGGCGTGTTGAATGTCGTCATTATGGACGGCACCGCACTGCAGCACCTCATCCACGGGCTCCCCGCAGCCTTCGCAGCGGCCCCGCGCCCCACCGGCATCGACGCCTGCCCGTGCTGCCACGCGCCGGCCGAGGTCGAGCTGCTCCTGCGCGGCCCGCGCGAGCGGCTCGGGCCGGACGAGCTGATGCGCTACGCCACCTCGGCGCTGAACACCGTGGGCTCGCCCGGCGACTTCCGCTACTTCGCCCCCCGCATCCTCCAGCTCGTGCTGACCGGCGAACTCGCCGTCCCGGACCTGGAGGCGGTCGGCATCAAGCTCGCCCAGGCCGGCTGGTGCGACTGGCCGGAGGCCCCGTACCTGCGCCGGCTCCTGGACGCGCTCTGGTCGGACGCCCTCCACAACGCGCAGGAGTGGTGGGACGCCGAGTCCGTCCTCTGCGCCCTGGCCGCGGCCGACCCGGACGGCACCGGCGGCCGGCTAGCAGAATGGGCCCGCCTGGCGACCCCGACGGCCGTGGAGCGGCTGCACGAGCTCGCCCTCGCCGGGGGGCTCAAACCCTCGAACGCCTTCTGGGACGAACACAGCGCCCCGTACCGCTCCTTCGCCGCCTGGCTGCGCGGTCCTGAGCTCCAACTCGCCGTCGAGGCAGCCACGTTCCGGACGGACGACCCCACCCAACTCGAACAACTCTTCACCATCCATGACATCCTGGCGCCATGACCCACGACACGGTGCCGCCACTGCTCGCGGTCGCAGTACTCCTGCTCGTCATCAAACTGGCCCGGGAACGGCGAAACGGCAAGCCCTTACGGCTATTTCCGCAATCGCTCCCGGCCAGGGCGACGACCGCGGCCGTCGTCGCCCTGGTGGTGGTCTCGGGAGTAGCGGCAGGTCAGCCCTGGGACGCGTCGGTCATCCCCGCCGTCGCGCTCGGCGGCCTGGTGGGCGCCTTCGTGGACCTCCGCCACCGCTGACCCCGGTGCTGCCGGGCCCTTCGACGCAGTCAAGCGGACACCGGAATATGAGCCTCAACTTACTGTTGTCCCAAGCGACAAGGTGGTCGTCTACCACGCTTCCGCCAATCGAGACGAGTCCGTCTTTCCTGCCGCGGACCGCCTCGACATCGCCCGGGCGCCGAACGATCACGTCAGCTTCGGCTTCGGCCCGCACTCCTGCGTAGGAGCGCGAATCGCCAGGGTTCAGATGGCGACCCTGATCCGTCGTGTCGTCGCCGAGCTGCCCGGCCTGGAGCTCGCTTCGGGAGCACCGCCGAAGCGACTCGTCTCCAACTTCCAGAACGGGTTGAAGGACCTGCGCATCCGTTGGCGATAGGGGCGCGCTGCCGGCGGCAGCCCGGCGGGCCGGCATGGCTCCGCGATCGACGTGGTGATCGCGGCGGCCGAGCTTGATCTCAATCGAGGGGCGGGATTCGACCGGGCTCGGCGGGTTCGGAGGCGTGGGCGGCGGGCGGTTCGGCGCGCCGGATGGCGATGACGGCGGCGTCGTCGTTGAGGCGGTGGCCGACGTGGGCGAGGAGGTCGCGGCGGATGTGGTTGACGAGTGTCTCGGGGGAGCACTTGGTCCAGTGGGCGGCGCGGTCGGCGAGCGGGTAGAACTCGCCGGTGTCGTCGCGTGCCTCGGTGACCCCGTCGGTGTACAGCAGCAGGGTGTCGCCCCTTTCGAACGGGAAGTCGTCGCTCGGGTAGCTGCCGTCGCCGAGGTCGTTCACGCCGAGGGGTGGAGCGGCCGGCACGGAGTCGACGGGCAGCGCGCGGCCGTCGCGCAGCAGGAGGGGCGGCGGGTGTCCGCAGTTGGTCATGCGGGCAACGGGCTCGTCGTCGGGCAGGTCGAGGAGGATCGCGGTGATGAAGTGCTCGACGATGTCGCCGCTCTCCTGGGCGAAGTCGGTGAGGTAGCGCCCCACGTTGTGGTCGAGCGTGGACGCCAGGTCCGCCAGGCTGTCGTGTTGTGCGGCGATGAGGCGGAAGGCGCTGACCAGCAGGGCCGACTCTCCGACGGCCGCCAGGCCCTTGCCCCGGACGTCTCCGATGACCATGCGGGTTCCGCCCGCGGTGCGGGTGGCGGTGTAGAGGTCGCCGCCGATCTGTGTCTCCTTCTCGGCGGCGAGGTACATCGTGGCGATCCGAAGCGGCCCGATCTGTTCGGGCAGCGGCCGCAGCAGGGCGCGCTGGGCGGCTTCGGCGACCGACTGGGCGCGGGCGAGCTGTCTGGCCCGGTGATCGCGGATGGCGGTGAACATGACGATCAGGACGCACAGGACGGCCAGCGCGACGATCTGCGCGATGTGGTTGCTGGTGGTGATGCCGCCGTGGAGGAAGGCGATGAGGACCTGGGCGGCGATGGCCAGGGCTCCGACGAGGGCGGTCGGGCGCAGGCCGGCGAACGAGGGGGTGAGGGCAGGGGCGATCACCAGGAGCGGGCCGAGGTGGATGCTGGTCGGGGAGTGGAGATCGACCACGGTGATCGCCGCGATGAGGGCGAGCGGGATCATCAGCAGCGCCCAGCTCCGTTGTCCGCGCTGCTGATGGCGGGCCGCGCGTGCTCGGACTTCCATGTCCCCACTGTGCTCCTGCGGGTCGGCGAGCGCAGATGTGTCTGGGCGATGCGTGGTAACCGATCCACCGACCGTAGCCGCGCCGGGGTCGCCGCCCGCGCAGAACGGATCTCCACCTGGAAGAGGCCCGGCGAGGCGCGGATGTCTCACCGGTATGCGCTGCCTGCCGCATTTTCACTTGGCTGGACTCATGGTGTCACACCTTGGACATGTCCGAAATGACGGCCCATAAGGGCTCTCGTTACGTTCGTCGCGGGTCGGTCACCCGGCCGACGTCCATGACACAGAGAGACGGTGACATGCGCACGCGCACATTGGCTGTGGCCGCTGCCGGAATAGGCGCGGCGGCTCTTGCGACCACCGGTATCACCTACGCCCTCGCGGGATCCTCCTCGACCTCCCCGTCCGTCCAGCAGGCGGCCCGGTTCGTCGAACAAGTCGCCCCGACGCCCCCGTCCGTCCAGTCGGCGGCCCAACCGGTCCAGCAAGCCGCCCCGGCCACGGCTGTCTCGGGCGGCGGCGAGAACGGCGGCGGCGAGAAGGGTGGCGGCGAGAGGGGCGGCGGCGAAAACGGGGAGAAGCACGAGGGCCGCGACCGCCATGACGGCGGACGCGATCACGGCGGTCGCGGCCACGGGGAAGCGGGACGGATCCACTTCAACGAACGCACGTACTCCGCCGACGCCGAGGGATGCGTCACCGCTGCCAGCGGACTGGGCTCCAGTAGCTTCAGCATCTTCAACGACAGCCGGAAGGTCGTCGAGGTCTACCGCGGCTTCTCCTGCGACAACGGTTCTCCGGTCGCCACCGTGGGTCCCTACGGCGCCACCAACGGCGTGGTGACCCGTACCGCCCACGGGAGTCTGTTCGGTGGAGACGGCGCCGTGGGCAGCTTCCGGGTGATCGGCGACTACGACGAGTGGTGACGGCGCCGCCCGGAGCACGGCCGGCTCCCGGCCCCACCGAGCCCCACCGAGCCCCGCCGAGCCCCCGCCGAGAAGACGGTGAGAAGACGGCGAGCGCTCAGAGGACCGCGAGCGGATTGACCGGGGAGCCGGTGCCGCGGGGGATGTTCAGGGGCGCGGCGACGAGGAGGAACTCCCATCGTGCGGTGCGCGCGCACGCCTCGGCCAGCGGCTCCAGGTCCAGGTTGTCGATCAGCGGCAGGCCCAGGGCGGTGATGGCCAGCACGTGGACCGGCGAGTGGACGCCGTCGACGGGGCTCGGGCGCACGTCGCTGTCGCCGTCGCTGCCCAGTGCCGAGGCCCGTGACTCGCTCAGCACGCGCATCGCGCCGGGATGCAGTCCCGCGCTGAGGTCGTCCGGGTCCCACGCGCCCAGCCGCCGCCGTCGGGCGAGGTGGCCCGTGCGGACCAGGAGGATGTCCTGGGGGCGGAGCGGGCTGCCCTGTTCCTCGGCGCAGACCAGCAGCTCCGAGCCGCCGATCGCCTCTCCCGGCTCCAGCCAGGCCGTGCCGCGCAGGCGTGGCACGTCCAGCAGGACTCCTCGCCCCACCAGCCCGGGCAGCAGGTCGGTCACGGCGCCGTAGGCGGCACCTTGCGAGGAGAACACCTCCCGCGCCCGAACTCCCGCGAAGAGCAGTCCGCCGTACGCGATGTGGCAGAGCGCGTCCAGGTGCGTCTGCGCCTTGCCGTGGTAGTCGGAGGCGATGAAGTCCCGGTGCACGGTCGGCTCGGGGGCCGTGACGTCCGCCAGTTCGGTCATCTGGTGCAGTGCCGGCCTCTGGTTGTCGGGCCCCGGCACGCTGTCCCACGGCCGCCCCATGGCGACGACCTCACCCGTGCGTACGAGCCCGGCGGCCGCCACCCGTCGCCCCGCTTCGACCGGCCCGGGGAGCCGGTCGCGGCGCAGCCGCCGGAAGAGCGCGTCGAACTCGTCGCGGGTCATCGCCGGCCCGTTGGCACTGGTCATGGCACTCCTCAGCCCGGCCCCCGCTCTGCCGATGATGCGGTGACGGTCGCAAGACCGCCACCGTGCCGGGGGAGCGCGCGCGATCCGGCGGCGAACACCGCAAAGCGGGCAAAGCCCTAATATTGCATCGAGAAGGGTGCAGCTCCGTGGAAATGTGAGCGCTGTGGCGGCCATGACAGCTTCGGACGAGGCGGGGATCGGCCCCGTGCGGGCCCGTGAGCGGTTCATGCTCGGTGAACCGGTCGAGGGCGGCGTGCGGAGTCTGATCCTGAACTCCTGGCAACGCTGCCAGTCGATGGGGATCTCCCCGGAGGGGGCCGAGCTGCCGTACCGGCCGGACATCGATCTGGACGGCCCACTGGTCCGCGCGGCCGGACCCGTGCTGGACCGGCTGGCATCCAGGTTCGCCGGCAGCCGGATGAACGTGGCCCTGACCGACGCGGACGGGGTGGTGCTGCAGCGCCGTTTCGGCGATGCGTCCATGGCCGGGCAGCTGCCCGCGATCCAGAGCATCCCGGGCTTCGTGTTCGCCGAGCAGTACGGCGGGACCAACGGCATCGGGCTGGCGCTCACGGAACGGCGGCTCATCCAGGTCTCCGGGGCCGAGCACTTCGCCGAGCGCGGCCAGTCGAACGCCTGTACGGCGATTCCCGTCCGTGACCCCCTCAGCGGACGGATCGAGGGCGTCCTCTGCTTCGGCTATCCGCCCGCCTACGCGGACCCGCAGATGACGGACCTGATCCGCAAGGCCGCCACCGCCATCGAGCGGCGCCTGCTGGCGCAGAGCTCGGCGCGGGAGCGCACCCTGCTGCGCGCGTACCTCGATTCCAGGCGTCGCGCCCAGACCGACCAGGCGGCCGGGGACGGGTGCCCGGTCGGTCTGGACGAGCTGCCCCGGAGCGGGCTGGACCGGCGCGATCAGGTACTGCTCGAACAGATGGCCACCGAACTGATCTCCTCGGCCCGCCGCGCCGCGGTCGAGGTGACCCTTTCCCAGGGCCGGCTGGTCACCCTGCTGAGCCGCCCGGTGACCAGCCCGTCCGGGGTGGAGGGCTTCGTCATCGAGGCGATCCTGCACGGCGACACGCCGCCCCGGCCTGCCGCCCCGGACCAGGCCGGTCGGCCGGTCGGTTTGCCGGCGCCCGCCATGACCACCGTCCTCCCACCGCTGCGGCCCCCCGAGGGTGCCGTACCGGATCGCGGGGCCGAGGCGCCGTCCGCTCCCGCGCCCGACGCGGCCACCAGGCTGCTGCTGCTGGGCGAGCCGGGCGTGGGACAGTACGCCGTCGCGGCCCGCCGCCGCCTGGAGCTGCTGTCCGAGGCCAGCACCCGCATCGGCACCACCTTGGACGTGACCCGGACCGCCTGGGAACTCGCCGAGATGGCCGTCCCGCGGCTGGCCGACTACGTCACCATCGACCTGCCCGAGACCGTCCTGCGCGGCGAGGAGCCCATCGACCCCGTCAGCGAGCTGCACCGCACGGTGGTCCACGGCATCCGCGCCGACTGCCCCTTCTACCCGGTCGGCGAACGGGTCGACCTCAGCCCCACCACGCCCCACCGCCGCTGCCTGGCCAGCGGGCAGGCGGTGCTGGAACCCGATCTGCGCAGCGCCGCCGGCTGGATCTCGCAGGACCCCGAGGCGGCCGGGCGCCTCTTCGCGCACGACGTCCACTCCCTGATCGCCGTCCCGCTGCTGGCCCGCGGGGTCGTGCTGGGCGTCGCCGGCTTCTACCGCGCCCGGAACCCCGCCACCTACGGGGACGACGACCGCTCGCTGGCCCAGGAGCTGGCCACCCGCGCCGCCATCTGCATCGACAACGCCCGCCGCTACACCCGCGAACACGCCATGGTCCTGGCCCTGCAGCACAGCCTGCTCCCGCGCTGCCTGCCCGAGCAGAGCGCCATCGAGGTCGCCCACCGCTATCTGCCCGCCGAGTCCGGGGTGCGCGGGGACTGGTTCGACGTCATCCCCCTCTCCGGTGCCCGGGTCGCCCTGGTCGTCGGCGACGTCGTCGGCCACGGACTGCACGCCGCCGCCACGATGGGCCGCCTGCGCACCGCCGTGCACAACTTCGCCGAACTGGACCTCGCCCCCGACGAGCTCCTCACCCACCTGGACAACCTCGTGGGGCGCCTGGACCGGGACGAGGACGGCGTGGAGCCCGCCACCGGCAATGACGGCATCATCGGCGCGTCCTGCCTGTACGCCGTCTACGACCCGACCTCGCAGCGCTGCACGCTGGCCCGCGCCGGACACCCGCCACCCGCGGTGATCCACCCGGACGGCACGGTCACCGTCCCCGACCTCCCCGCCGGGCCCCCGCTCGGCCTGGGCGGCCTGCCGTTCGAAACGGCCGAGCTGCACCTGCCCGAAGGCAGTCAGCTGATCCTCTACTCCGACGGACTCCTCGAAGACGACCGCCGCGACCCCGACGCGGCCCTCGACCGCCTGCGCACCGCCCTGGCCCACCCGAACCGCTCGCCCGAGGACGTCTGTCGCACGGTCGTGGAGGCCGTGGTACCCGAGCACCCGGCCGACGACGTCACGCTGCTCGTCGCCCGCACCCACGCCCTCGACCCCAGCCGGATCGCCACCTGGGACCTGCCCGCCGACCCGGCCCGTGTCGGCGACATCCGCGCCGCCGCCGCCCGCCGCCTGAGCGACTGGGGACTGGACGAGGCCGCCTTCGTCACCGAACTGCTGCTCAGCGAGCTGGTCACCAACGCCATCCGCTACGGCACCGAGCCCATCCAGGTCCGTCTGATCCACGACCGTGCCCTGATCTGCGAGGTCTCCGACGGCAGCAGCACCGCCCCCCACCTGCGCCACGCGGCCACCACCGACGAGGGCGGCCGCGGCCTGTTCCTCGTCGCCCAGCTCACCCAGGCCTGGGGCACCCGCTACACGGCCAGGGGAAAGGTCATCTGGGCCGAATGCGCCCTGGAGGCGTCCGACGGCATCCCCGACCTCTTCGAGAGCCACTTCTTCGGGAACCAGTTCGCCGACATTCCCGAAATCGGATGACCCGCCCCCGGACGTGACCCGCCCTCCGGACGTCACCGGCCACCGTGGCGTGTCAACACCACGGCGGCCCAGCCGAGCTGGTAGGAACGGTGGTTCATGCACGACACCTCCGCCCCCCTGGCGGGCCCACCCGCGGGCCGCGACCCACTCGTCCGCATCCGCGGCCTTCGCAAGCGTTTCGGCGGCACTCCCGCGCTGGCCGGGATCGACCTCGACATCCATCGCGGCAGCGTCCTGGCCCTGCTCGGTCCGAACGGCGCCGGCAAGTCCACCCTCATCCGGACACTCGCCGGGATCCACCACCCGGACCAGGGCGAGGTGACGGTGGCCGGGCACCCGCTCGGCACCCAGGCCGCCGCCCGTCGGATGGCCTTCATCCACCAGGACCTCGGTCTCGTCGAGTGGATGACGGTCGCCGAGAACATCGCCCTGGTCGCTGGCTACCCGCGCCGTCACGGGCTGGTCTCCTGGCGGCGGACCCGGGAGCGTTGCGCCGACGCCCTCGCCCTGATCGCCGGGCACCTCGACGCCGACGCGCGGATCGCCGACCTCGCCCCCGCCGAGCGCTCGCTGGTCGCCATCGCCCGCGCGCTGGCGACGCGGGCGGAGCTCATCGCCCTGGACGAGCCGACCGCCGGCCTCCCCGCCGCGGACTGCGCCCGGCTCTTCGCCGTCCTGCGCGCCCTGCGCGACCGGGGGCACGGCATCGTCTACGTCACCCACCGGCTCGACGAGGTCCACCAGGTCGCCGACACCTTCGCCGTCCTGCGCGACGGCCGTCTGATCAGCTCCGGCCCGCTCGCCGGCCACAGCCGTCGGCGCCTGGTCCACGACATCGTGGGCCGCGAACCGGTCGGCCGCCGGGCCGCCCCGCCCGCCCCCGCCGCGGGCCCGGTGGTGCTGAGCCTCGACGCGGTGCGGACCACCGACGCCGGGCCGGTCAGCCTGAAGCTGCGCGCGGGCGAAATCCTCGGCATGGTGGGCCTCACCGGCGCAGGCCACCTCGACCTGGGCCGCGCCCTCGCCGGATCCCGTCCGATCCTCGGCGGGCGGGCCCTGCTCGACGGCCGACCGTACACCCCGCGCACGGTGGCCGATGCCGTCGACTCCGGCGTCGGCCTGGTCACCGGCAACCGTCAGGAGGAGGGCTGCGCCGCCGAACTGACGGTCCGTGAGAACCTTCTGGCGAACCCCCGGCTGGCCGGCCGGCCGACGCCGCACTGGATCAGCCCCCGGCGCGAGCGGGCCCAGGCCGCCGCCCTGATCGAGCGGTTCTCGGTGCACCCCCGCGACAGCGAGGCGCCGATCGCCACGCTGTCCGGCGGGAACCAGCAGAAGGTCATGATCGGCCGGTGGCTCCGGGTGCACCGGCGGCTGTTGATCCTCGAAGAGCCGACCGCCAGCGTCGATGTCGGCGCCAAGGCCGAGCTCTACCGCCTGCTCGACCAGGCGCTGGCCGACGGCCTCGCGGTCCTGCTCGTCTCCACCGACTTCGAGGAGGTCGCGACCGTGTGCCACCGTGCCCTGGTGTTCGTCCGCGGAACCGTGACCGCCGAGCTGACCGGCGCGACCCTCACCGTCACCGAACTCACCTCCGCAGCCTCGGCCATGCCCCCCGTCACCGGCGGTGACGGCGACCGGCGTGCGACAGGCCGATGACCGAGCCCCCCTTCCGCCGTTCCCCGCAGGGCCGCCGGCGCGGACACCTGATCGGCAGCTACGGCCTGCCGGTCCTCGCCGTCCTGCTGTTCCTGATCTTCTCCGTCGCGCGGCCGAACACCTTCCCCACCCTCGACAACGTCTCCTCGATCCTGTCCAACCAGTCGATCCCCGCCATCCTCGCGCTCGGTGCGACGATCCCCATCGCCACCGGCAACTTCGACCTGTCCATCGGCTACGGCCTCGGTCTCGCGCACGTCGTGGTGCTGCGGCTCGTCGTCGACGGCGACTGTCCCTGGCCGCTCGCCTGCCTGGCCGTGATCCTGGGCGGAGCGGCCTTCGGGGCCCTCAACGGCGTCCTCGTCGAGTTCGGGCGGATCGACTCCTTCATCGCCACGCTCGGCACCGGCAGCATCCTGTACGCCTTCACCGGCTGGATCACCGGCGGCGCCCGGGTCCTCCCCGGCACCGGCGGCCTGCCGGTCGCCTTCACCGACCTCTACGACTCCACGTTCCTCGGACTGCCGGTGTCCGCCTCCTACGTGCTCGCGCTCGCGGCCGTCCTGTGGCTGCTGCAGGAGCGGCTGCCGCTCGGCCGGTACCTGTACGTCATCGGCTCCAACCCGCGTGCCGCCGAACTCGTCGGAATCCCCATCCGCCGCTACAGCGTCTACGCCTTCGCCGGATCGGGCCTGGTCGTCGGTTCCGCGGGTGTCCTGCTCGCCGCGCAGCAGCAGATCGGCAACCCGAGCGTCGGCCTGGAGTACCTGTTGCCCGCCTTCGTCGGCGCGCTGCTCGGCTCCACCGCGATCAAACCCGGACGCGCCAACGCCCTGGGCACCGTGGTCGCCGTCGCCGTCCTCGCCATCGGTCTGGCCGGTATCGGGCAGCTCGGCGCCGACTTCTGGGCCGTGCCGCTGTTCAACGGCGCGACGCTGCTCCTCGCCGTCGGCCTGGCCGGCTACTCCGCACGCCGCCGGCTGCGGGCCGGTGCCGCCGAGCACCGCGGTCCGCTCACGCCGCCGTCGACGGACGCGGCTCCCTCCCGGGACACGCCGTGAAGCGCGCTGCCGCGACCGTGCTGGCAGCAGTGATGCTGGCGACGGCGGGCACCGCCCTGGACGGCTGCCAGCGCGGCCTGTCGACCGGGACCGGGGCCCCCGTCCCAGGGCCGTCGAGGGCCGGTTGTGCGGCGGCCACCCTCGCCGGGGCGAAGGCGGACGTCCAGCAGGCCGAGCAGGTTGACGTCCCCTGGAACGGCCCCACCAGCGGTCCCAGGGCGGTTCCCGGCAGGACCATCGTCTACGTCGCCCAGACCATGACCAACCCCGGCGTCGCGGGGGTCGCCAGGGGGGTCATCGACGCCGCGACGGTCATCGGCTGGAGCGTCCGGGTGATCGACGGGCAGGGCACGCCCGCCGGCATCCAGGCGGCGCTCGGCCAGGCGGTCAACCTCGAAGCCTCGGGCATCGTCATCGGCGGCTTCGACCCGGGGCTGACCGCGCAGCAGGTCGCGCAGGCCGCCGCGGCACACATCCCGCTCATCGGCTGGCACGCGGTCGCGGCCCCCGGACCGAGCACGAACCCCCCGCTGTTCAGCAACATCACCACCAGCGTCGGGGACGTCGCACGGCTCAGCGCGGACTGGGTCATCGCGGAGTCCAACGGCAACGCCGGAGTCGTCGTCTTCACCGACGACTCCGTCCCGTTCGCCAGGAACAAGTCCCAACTGATCAAGGACGAACTCGCCACCTGCCCCGGCGTGAGGCTGCTGGCCTCCGAGAACATCCCCATCCCGGACGCGACCAGCCGCACCCCCCAGGCGGTCTCCGCCCTCCTCGCCCGCTTCCAGGGCCGGTGGACGCACTCCGTCGCCATCAACGACCTGTACTTCGCCGACGCCGCGCCCGCCCTGCGCGCGGCCGGAAGGCCGGGCGACGCCGCCCCGTACAACATCGCCGCGGGCGACGGCGACCCCTCGGCCTTCCAGCGCATCGACAGCAGGCAGTTCCAGGCCGCCACCGTCCCCGAGCCCCTCACCGAGCAGGGCTGGCAGATCGTGGACGAGTTCAACCGGGCCTTCTCCCACCAGCCCGCCAGCGGCTACGTCGCCCCGGTCCACATCACCACGGCCGCCAACAGCGGCGGAGCGACCTCCTGGGATCCGGCGGGCTACCGCCAGGCGTACCGGACGATCTGGGGCAGGTAGCGAGGGCGGCGCCGACGGTGGCGGCCGAGCGCCGCCGTCCCGCCGCGGTCGCTGCCGCCGCTCCCGCCCTTCGACCCGTCCCGGGCGCGATCGGTGTGCGGGCCCGGCTCCTCCCCGTCCGGGAGCCGCTGCGCGACGAGCACGGCGATGTCGTCGTCGAGGGCGGCACCGCTGTACGCGATCAGGTCCCGGTGCAGGTGGTTCAGAAGCTCGCGCGGCGCAAGGGCGGTCCAGTCGCGGACACGCTGGGTGAGCGGGTAGAAGGCTCCGGTACGGTCGCGGGTCTCGGTCACGCCGTCGGTGTACAGCAGCAGTCGGTCGCCCGGACGGAAGGGCTCCACGTCGACGTGGTAGTCGCCGCCGAGCAGCACACCGAGGTTGATCGGCGGTGACGGATCACCCGGGGCGAGTTCGCTGACCCGGCCCTGGTCGATGAGCAGCGGCGGGGGGTGACCGCAGTTGACGATGCGGACCACGGGCTCGTCGCCGGGAATCTCGGCGAGCACGGTGGTGATGAAACGTTCGTCGCTGCTGGGGAGCTGGGCGGCTCGGCGGCTCATGCTCCGCTCCAACCTACGCGCTATCGCGGGCAGATCGGGCTCGTCGTAGGCGGCCTCGCGGAAGGCGGCCAGCGTCGCCGCGGCCGTCTCCACCGCGAGCAGGCCCTTGCCCCGGACGTCGCCGATCAGCAGGCGCACACCGTGCGCGGTGCTCATCGCCTCGAAGAGGTCGCCGCCGATCCGGGCCTCCGCGGCTGCCGACAGGTACAGGGTTTCGATGCTGATGCGGCCCAGGAGGTGGGGGACCGGACGCAGCAGCACGCGCTGCGCCGTCTCGGCCACCGAGCGTACGGTCGCCAGGGTGCGTTCCCGGCGCGTCCGGTGGGCGGCCAGCACGGCGCCCAGCATCCCGACCAGTGCCGTGGAGAAGTAGGTGGCCACGTAGTGGCGCTCCCACAGATAACCCACGTCGCGGCCCGCACAGCACGGAGTGCCCGCCAGGACGCCTTCGAAGACCACGGCGAGGACCGTGACGGTGGCGACGAAGGCGGGACCGTGGGCGTAGGCGGCGACGACGGGCAGGGCGATGAGCAGGAAGCTCACCGGCCACTGCACGGGAGTGATCGGCTCCAGCGCCAGGATGGTCGCGACGTAGATGGCCGGCAGCCAGCGTATCCAGACCGGCTGGGCGGGCACCCGCGGCTCCGTGCCGACCGGCTCCGTCCGACGCTGCCGGTCGGCCCCGCCGCGGCGCGGGATCCTCACCGCGCGCTCCGGTGGCGGTGTGCCCTGTGATCCGCCTGTACACACATACATCAATCATCACGGCATACCAGCCGCTGCCGCCCGCCGACGGAGTCGAGCACGCGGCAGAGCTCCTCATCGCGGTCGGCCCTCCACGGGGTGTGCCCCGGCCCGCCCCGTCCGTCACTCGAAGCGTGTGGGGTCGCCGGCCCCTCGCCGGACGACCTCCGGCCCGCCGCCCGAGAAGTCGACGACCGTCGTCATTTCCGTGCCGCAGTCGCCCGAATCCACCACGGCGTCCAGCGCGTGGTCGAGCCGCTCCTTGATCTCCCACCCCTGGGTCATCGGTTCGTCCTCACCGGGGAGAACCAGGGTGCTGGAGACCAGGGGCTCACCGAGTTCGGCGAGCAGGGCCCTGGTGACGGTGTGGTCGGGGATCCTGACGCCCACCGTCTTCTTCTTCGGGTGCATCAGGCGGCGGGGAACCTCCTTGGTGGCAGGGAGGATGAAGGTGTAGCTGCGGCGTCGCCGCCTTGACCGCGCGGAAGACGTTGTTGTCGAGCTGGACGAACTGGCCCAGCTGCGCGAAGTCCTCGCACATCAGGGTGAAGTGGTGGCGCTCGTCGAGACGCCGGATCGACCGGATCCGTTCGAGGCCGTCGCGGTTGTCCAGCCGACAGCCCAGGGCGAAACAGGAGTCGGTCGGGTACGCGATGAGGGCCCCGGACCGGAGACTGTCGGCCACGGTGCTGATGGTGCGCGGCTGAGGGGACTCTGGGTGCACGTCGAAGTACTTCGCCATTGGCCGACCCTACGGGATCCCGGCCACCGACGGGCGCAGCCGCGACATCCAGCCCTCCGCAGGGCGGCCGGGGCGCCGGGGCGCGCGGCGTCCCCGCCCCGTCGGGCCCGCGAAAATCCGCTGGCGCGATGCGTGCCGAGCCTCGACCCTGGTCACCGTGGCAGAACCCAAGCATCAGATCCGCGCCCTCCATACGGCCTCCACGGTGACCGTCTACCAGGCGTACGCCCCGGAGATCGGCCTGCCCGCCGCACGGGACGGTCGCTTTCCGGCGGCGTGGAAGCGGGACCGGATGACGTGGATCAAACCGTCGTTCCTCTGGATGATGTACCGCTGCGGATGGGCCGGGAAGGAGGGACAGGAGACCGTCCTCGCGATCGAGATCACCCGCGAGGGCTTCGAATGGGCCCTTGCGAACAGCTGCCTGTCCCACTACGAACACGGCCTGCACCCCGACCGGGCGGCCTGGAAGCACCAGTTGAAGCGGTCCCCGGCCCGGGTGCAGTGGGATCCCGAACGCGATCTGCACCTACGGCCGCTTCCCCACCGCTCGCTTCAGCTCGGCCTCGCCGGCGAGGCCGCCAGGCGCTACGCGGAGGAGTGGATCGTCTCGATCGCCGACGTCACGACGCTCGCGCACACGATCCACGAGCATGTGCGGGACCGGGCTCTGGACGCCGCCCGGCAACTCCTTCCCGCCGAACGCCCCTACCCGGCAGGCGACACGCTGCTGACCCACCTGGGCGGCTGAGCCGCTCCCGCGTCGCTCCTCGGCGAACTTCTCGCCGGCGCCGTCCGGCAATCCGACGCCCCCGACGACCGCCCCGTCGAGATCCGCTCCGCCCTCGCCGGATCCGTCTCCGACCCGCGGCCAGCCTGCGCAGCCCGCGGTCAGCCCGCGCAGGTCGGGCAGAGCCCCCGGTACGTGACCTCGGCCCCCGAGACGGCGAAGCCGAAGCGCTGTTCGGCCGGGAGGTCGGCGAGCGGGTTGCCGAGGGGGTGGACGTCGCGGATCGCGCCGCAGCCGGTGCAGACCAGGTGCTGGTGCGGGTGGTGGGCGTTGGGGTCGTAGCGCTTGGCGCGCCCGTCGGTGGACACCTCGAGGACCTCGCCGAGGGTGACCAGCTCGCCGAGGGTGTTGTAGACCGTCGCGCGGGAGATCTCCGGGAGGCGCTCGGCCGCGCGGGCGTGCACCTCGTCGGCGGTCAGGTGCACGTGCTCGCCGTCCAGGACCTCGGCCACGACACGCCGCTGGGAGGTGAGGCGCCAGCCGCGCTCGCGCAGCCGCTCCAGCAGGTCACTCATAACGGTTCACCTATTCAGGTCACGGGGAAGACCGGAGTTTACCAATCGACGTCCGCTGCGGTCCGTTTCCCGATCGGATACGGGTTTGGTGTCTTTCTTGACTTGGATTCCGTCCATCGTAGGATCGGCTCCGGCGCTAGCCTTGGCAATAGCAGAGATAGGTGCCGTAGGTAGCAGCAAGACACCGTGATCCGCCTTGTAGGGAAGGATTCCCATGTCTGAGAACCACGATGCGACCGGCGTAGAGGCGAGCGCGGGCGGCTGCCCGGTCAACCACGGGCGCGCGCTCCACCCCACCCAGGGCGGCGGGAACCGCCAGTGGTGGCCGGAACGGCTGAACCTGAAGATCCTCGCCAAGAACCCCGCCGTGGCCAACCCGCTCGGCGCGGACTTCGACTACGCCGAGGCGTTCAACGCCCTCGACCTCCCGGCCGTCAAGCGGGACATCCAGGAGGTGCTCACCACCTCGCGGGACTGGTGGCCGGCCGATTACGGCAACTACGGTCCGTTCATGATCCGCATGGCCTGGCACAGCGCCGGCACCTACCGGATCAGCGACGGCCGCGGCGGCGCAGGCGGCGGCCAGCAGCGCTTCGCCCCGCTGAACAGCTGGCCGGACAACGCCAGCCTGGACAAGGCCCGCCGCCTGCTCTGGCCGGTGAAGAAGAAGTACGGCCGCAGCCTGTCCTGGGCCGACCTGATCGTCCTGGCCGGCAACGTCGCGCTGGAGGGGATGGGCTTCGAGACCTTCGGCTTCGGCGGAGGCCGGGTCGACGAGTGGGAGCCGGACGAGGACGTCTACTGGGGCCCGGAGACCACCTGGCTGGGCGACGAGCGCTACACCGGCGACCGCGAGCTGGAGAGCCCGCTGGCCGCCGTCCAGATGGGTCTGATCTACGTCAACCCCGAGGGCCCCAACGGCAACCCCGACCCGATCGCCGCCGCCCGCGACATCCGCGAGACCTTCTACCGGATGGCGATGAACGACGAGGAGACCGTCGCGCTGATCGCCGGCGGCCACACCTTCGGCAAGACCCACGGCGCCGGCCCGGCGGACAACGTCGGCCCGGACCCGGAGGACGCGCCGATGGAGCAGATGGGCCTCGGCTGGAAGAGCAGCCACGGCACCGGTGTCGGCGGCGACGCGATCACCAGCGGCCTGGAAGGCGCCTGGACGCCGACCCCGATCACCTGGGACAACAGCTTCTTCGAGACGCTGTTCGGCTACGAGTGGGAGCTCACCAAGAGCCCGGCCGGCGCCCACCAGTGGAAGCCGAAGGACGGCGCCGGCGAGGGCACCGTGCCGGACGCCCACGACCCGAGCAAGCGGCACGTGCCGATCATGCTCACCACCGACCTGTCGCTGCGCTTCGACCCGGTGTACGGACCGATCTCCCGGCGCTTCCTGGAGAACCCGGCGGAGTTCGCCGACGCCTTCGCCCGCGCCTGGTTCAAGCTGACCCACCGCGACATGGGCCCGGTGGTGCGCTACCTCGGCCCCGAGGTCCCGAGCGAGCAGCTGCTCTGGCAGGACCCGCTGCCGGCCGTCACGTACCAGCAGATCGGTGCGGCGGACGTCGCCGACCTCAAGCGGCGGATCGCCGCCACCGGCCTGTCGGTCTCCGAGCTGGTCTCCACCGCCTGGGCCGCCGCCTCCTCGTACCGCAACAGCGACAAGCGCGGCGGCGCCAACGGCGGCCGGATCCGGCTGCAGCCGCAGGCCGGCTGGGAGGTCAACGAGCCGGACCGGCTGGCCCGCGTGCTGCGCGCGCTCGAGGGCGTGCAGACGGAGTTCAACGCCCAGGCCGGCGACAGGCAGGTCTCGCTGGCCGACCTGGTGGTGCTGGCCGGTGGCGTCGGCATCGAGCAGGCGGCCAAGGCGGCCGGCCTGGCCGTCGAGGTGCCGTTCGCGCCCGGCCGGGTGGACGCCCCGCAGGAGCTGACCGACACCGAGTCCTTCGCCGCACTGGAGCCCAAGGCGGACGGCTTCCGCAACTGGGTGGGCAAGGGCAACCGGCTGCCGGCCGAGTTCCTGCTGCTCGACAAGGCGAACCTGCTGGGCCTCAGCGCGCCCGAACTGACCGTGCTGGTCGGCGGCCTGCGCGTGCTGGGCGCCAACCACCAGCAGTCCGCGCACGGGGTGTTCACCGAGACCCCGGGTGTGCTGACGAACGACTTCTTCGTCAACCTGCTGGACCTGGACACCAGTTGGAAGTCCACCTCGGAGGACGCCCACACCTTCGAGGGCCGGGACGCCTCCGGCAAGGTCAAGTGGACCGGCACCCGGGCCGACCTGGTCTTCGGCTCCAACTCCGAACTGCGCGCCGTCGCCGAGGTGTACGCGGCCGACGACGCCAAGGAGAAGTTCGTCGAGGACTTCGTCGCGGCCTGGGTCAAGGTCATGAACGCGGACCGCTTCGACCTGGTGTGACAGCTGTGAGGTAGGCGGGAGCCCGGGGGCGTCAACCCCCGGGCTCCTGTTCGTCGTTACGGCCTACCGGGTCTTACGGCGTACCGGGTCTTACGGTGTACCGGGCGTTACGGCGTTCCCGTCCTCACGGCGTCCCGGGCGTTCCCACGCTGACCAGCCCGGTCTCGTACGCCGCGACCACCACCTGGGCCCGGTCCCGCAGCCCCAACTTGCCCAGGATCCGGGCCACATGGGTCTTCACCGTCGCCTCGGACAGCTGCAGCCGGGCGGCCAGCTCGGCGTTGCTGAGGCCGCGGGCGAGCAGCGACATCACCTCCAGCTCGCGCGGGGTGAGGGTGGCCAGTTCCCGGTGCGGGGCGGCCGCGTCCGGGGCGGCCGGGCGGGCGAAGCGCTCGACCAGGCGTCGGGTGATCGCGGGGGCGAGCAGTGCGTCGCCGGTGCGGACCAGCCGGACGGCGGCGGCCAGGTGCTCCGGGGTGACGTCCTTGAGCAGGAAGCCGCTGGCCCCGGCGGCCATCGCGGCGTAGACGTAGTGATCCAGGTCGAAGGTGGTCAGCATGATGATCCGGGGCGCGTCCTCCGCACCGCCGGCGAGGATCCGCCGGGTGGCCTCCAGTCCGTCCAGGCCGGGCATCCGGATGTCCATCAGAACGACGTCCGGTCTGCTCCGCCGGACCGCGGCGACGGCCTGCTCGCCGTCCTCGGCCTCGGCGACCACCTCGATCCCCTCGGACTCCAGGATCAGCCGGAACCCGATCCGGACCAGTGCCTGGTCATCGGCGACCACCACGCGCAAGGGCCGCTGCTCGTTCAACGACTCTCCAGCGGTATCGAGGCCGTGACGCGGTAGCCGCCGCGCGGCCGGGGGCCGGTGTGCAGGGTGCCGCCGTAGACGGCGAGGCGTTCGCGCAGCCCGAGCAGGCCGCGACCGTTGCCGGTGGCGGCGGCGCCGGTGGGGCGGCCGCCGGTGTCGGTGACCTCCACCCGTAGGTGGTCGGAGGCGTAGTCGACGGTCACCGTGGCGTCGGCGCCGCCCGCGTGCTTGACGGTGTTGGTGAGCGCCTCCTGGACGACCCGGTAGGCGGCGAGTTCGACCCCGGGCGGGACGGCCCGGTGCTCGCCGCGCACGGTCAGCTCCACCGGCAGTCCGGCCCGGCGGACGCCCTCGACCAGGGCGTCGAGCCTTCCGAGGCCGGGCTGCGGGCTGAGGTCGGCGCTCGCCGCCGGATCGTCCCCGGTCTCCGAGTCGATGGTCAACAGGCCCATCACGTGCCGCAGTTCGGTCATCGCGGCGCGTCCGCCGGCCTCCACCGCCGCCATCGCCTCCCGGGCCTTTTCCGGGGAGGTGTCCAGGATCTTGCGGGCGGCGCCGGCCTGGATCGTCATCATGCTCACGTTGTGGGTCACGACGTCGTGCAACTCCCGGGCGATGCGGGCCCGTTCGTGCTCCACCGCGTGCCGCAGCGCGGCCAGCTGCTCGCGCTCCAGGGCCGACAGTCGCTCCCGGCCCTCCTCCACCCGGCGGCGCCACATCCGCAGTTCGTAGGCGACCGCGAACACCGGTACCAGGACGAACAGGGCGACCACCGCGTTCGGGAAGTGCGGCAGCAGGGCGTCGTCGAAGAGCACCACGAGCGCGCCGGTGGCGGCCGCCAGGCTCGGCAGCAGGGCCTTCGGCCGGCGCCCGTACGCGGCCGCGCTGTAGGCGGCGACGATCACCGCCACGCCCTCCCAGAACGCGATGTCCCGGTGCTGCGACCGCACCAGCAGCGCGGCCGGCAGCACCGCCCACAGCACCGTCAGCGGGTAGCGCCGACGCAGCGCCAGCGGCAGCGGGACGAGCGGCACCAGCAGCAACGGCCCGGGCCAGGCGGTGGTGTCCGGGCCGTGGGTGCGGTGCGCGACGGTGGCGTAGCGGCCGCAGGTGTAGCAGAGGAACAGCGCCAGGGCCAGGTCGAAGGCCTGGCCGCGCCGGGTCGGCCGGGGCGGCGGAGCCGGGCTGCCCGTTCCGCCGCTCAGCAGCCGTTGTACTGCGGGGTGGTTGATCACTGGGACATTCTGGCGGTCGGCCGCTCCCGGGCACAGCCCCGCGACTGGCGGCAGCCCGTACACCGGGTGACTACCTCGGAAGGATGACGCCGAGCCGGGTCCGCCGGACGCGGTACGGAAGATGCCGTCGTCGGCGGACGCGGGTGCGCGCCGCCCGTCCGTAGCTTCGTCCTCGTCACCAGGCGGGAAGCGATGAGGAGCGGGGAAGATGGACAGCGATCCGGTGATCGGGCTGAGCGGTGTGAGCCGCCACTACGAGGGTGCGCGGGCGGCGTTGGACGGGGTGACGCTGAACGTGCGGGCGGGGGAGTCGGTGGCCGTGCTCGGTCCGTCGGGCAGCGGGAAGTCCACCCTGCTGAACCTGGTCGCCGGGCTGGACCGGCCGAGCGCCGGGACGGTCACCGTCGACGGGGTCCGGGTGGACCGGCTGAACGAGTCGGGTTCGGCCCGGTACCGGCGGCGGACGATCGGCATGGTGTTCCAGTTCTTCAACCTGCTGGACGACCTCACGGTCGCCGACAACGTGGTGCTGGCCGGCGAACTGGCCGGCGTCCCGCGCGCCGAGGCCCGGCGGCGGGCCGCCGAGCTGCTGGAGGCGCTCGGCGTCGACCGGCACGTCCGCGCCCATCCGGGCCGGCTCTCCGGCGGTGAGCGCCAACGCGTGGCGGTGGCACGGGCGTTGATGAACCGGCCGGCCGTGCTGCTGGCCGACGAGCCGACCGGCGCGCTGGACTCGGCCTCCGGGGAGGACGTCAAGGAACTGTTCCGGGAGCTACACGAGGACGGCCAGACCATCCTGATCGTCACCCACGACCTGACCCTCGCCGAGGACTGCGCCACCCGCACCGTCCGGATGCGGGACGGCCGGGTCGAGTCGGACACGGCCGACACGGCGGACACGGCGGACACGGCGGGCTCGGCAGGCTCGGCTGGCTCGGCGGAGGTGGCGGCGTGAGTGCCCTCGGTCGTGTCGTCCGCGCCGGGGTGCGCAGGCGCCGGACCCAGTCGGTCGCGGTCGGGCTGGCCGCCCTGGTCGCGACCACCTGCTCCGTCCTCGGCGGTTCGCTGCTGGTCGCCTCCGAGGCTCCCTTCGACCAGGCCTTCGACGGCCAGCACGGCGCCCACCTCACCGCGCGCTTCGACGGCACCCGGGTGAGCGCCGATCAGCTCGCCGCCACCGGGCACGCCGCCGGGGTGACGGCCAGCGCCGGCCCCTTCCGCACCGTGACCGTCGACCCCGAGCCGGGCCCCGGCTCGACCGTCATGGCGGGCGTGACGATGTCGTCGATGACGGTCACCGGCCGTGCCTCGGCCGATATCGGTGTCGACAACATCTCGCTCGTTCAGGGGAGTTGGGCGACCAAGCCGGGCGACGTGGTGCTCGCCTCCGGGTACCCGAACCCGGGCGTGCCGATCGGCGGGACCCTCCGCCTGCCCGGCCTGCCGGGCGCGCCCTCGCTGACGGTCGTCGGCATCGGCCGGTCCGTCAGCCGGACCGCCGACGCCTGGGTGACGCCCGAGACCATCCCCGCCCTCACCGTGCCCGGCAGCGCACCCGGGTACGAGATGCTCTACCGCTTCGCACAGGCCGGCACCGCCGACGCGATGGCCGCCGACCGGGCCGCCGTCGCCGCCGCCACGCCCGGCGGGGCGCTCACCGGCGCCCAGTCCTGGCTCACCGCCAAGCAGGGCTCGGACCGCAACACCGCCCTGTTCCTGCCCTTCGTGGTCGCCTTCGGCCTGCTCGGCATGGCGATGTCGGTGCTGGTGGCGGGCAACGTGGTGGCCGGCGCGGTCGGCACCGCGACCCGGCGGATCGGCGTGCTCAAGGCGATCGGCTGCACCCCCGCCCAGGTGGTGCGCGCCTACGTCGCCCAGGCGCTGGTCCCGGCCACGGTCGGCACCCTGCTCGGCGTGGTGGCCGGCAATGCGCTGACCGTCCCGGTGCTCGCCACCGCCGGGAACCTCTACGGCACCCACGCCTCCGGCGTCGCGCCCTGGGTGGACGTCGCGGTGGCCGGCGGCACGCTCGCCGCCGTCGCCCTGGTCGCCTGGGTCGCCGCCGCCCGCGCCGGACGGCTGCGCACCGTGGACGCACTGGCCGTCGGCCGTACGGCGGGCGGCACCCGGCGTGACGCCGTCGCCCGCCGGGTCGCCGCGCTGGCCGCCCGGCTGCCGCTGCCCCGGCCGCTGAGCCTCGGCCTCGCCCAGCCCTTCGCCCGGCCGGCCCGGGCCGCCGGGATGTTCGCGGCCGTGCTGTTCGGCACGGCGGCGGCGGTCTTCGCGGTCGGCATGGGCGGCTCGCTGACCTGGGTGCAGGAGGCGAAGAACCACGACAGGTCGGACGTCCTCGTGCACCCGGACCGGCGCGACGTTCCAACCGAGGCCTGGTCGATCGCGGGGCGCACGCCGGCCGCCGGAGCCGACCCGGCAGCCGTCACCGCCGCCCTCACCGCCCAGCCGGGCACCGCCGCCTACTACGGCGTCGGCACCGAGGACGTCACCGTCCCCGGAGTCGCCGGGAACACCACCGTGACCGCCTTCGTCGGTGACTCCTCCTGGGGCGGGTACCGGATGGTCTCCGGCCGCTGGCACCAGGGCCCGGGCGAGGCCGTCGCCCCCAGCACCTTCCTGACCGAGGCCTCGGTGAAGCTCGGCGACCAGGTGACCTTCACCAGTCACGGGCGGGCGGTCACCGTCCGGATCGTCGGCGAGGTCTTCGACCCGCACATGCAGACCAACGAGCTGTTCACCGATGCCGCCAGCTACCCGGCCGGCACGGCCCCCAGGCCCGACAGCTGGTTCGTCAAGCTCAGGAGCGGCACCGACCGCGCCGCCTACACCACCGCCCTCGGCAGCACGCTCGCCCCGCTGCACCTGGTCACCGACACCGACGTGGCGCACGGCTCCTCCGACTCGGTCGCGGTCATGAACTCGCTCACCGCCACGTTGACCACGCTGCTGGTCGCCGTCGCCGGGCTCGGGGTGTTCAACACCGTCGTCCTGGAGATCCGCGAACGCACCCGGGACATGGGCGTCACCAAGGCACTCGGCATGACCCCGGCGCAGACCGTGGGCGTGGTGCTGGCCTCGGTGCTGCTGGTCGGAGCGGCCGGCGCCGCGATCGGCCTGCCGGCCGGACTGCTGCTGCACGGCGTGACGGTGCCCGCGATGGGCCACCGCGCCGGGCTCACCTTCCCGGCCTCCGCCCTGGACGTCTTCGGCACGCCGATGCTCGCCCTGCTCGGCTTCGGCGGTGTGCTGATCGCCCTGCTCGGCGCCCTCGCGCCTGCCGTACGGGCGGCGCGGGCGCGGACGGTGAACGCGCTGCGGGCGGAGTGACGGAGCGTCTCAGACGTACGGACATCTCAGACGAATGTCTTGCGCATTCGTCTGAGATGTCTGTCTTGTGCCTCAGGCGTGTGCATTCGTCTTGTGCATTCGTCTTGGACATGCGTCTTGGACATTTCGTCTCGTACTCCCGGCCGGGACTCCATCGTGACCCTCGGTGCGGGGCGCTGCCAAAGGAGCGAGTGGTTCAAACCGCGATGCGGTTCACCTCGGATCCACCACCTGTGTTCCGGCCAGGTGTGGGGCCGTCCGAACGATCGGACGGTCGGCCGGGGTTGCGGTCCGGGCGGGGTGCGGCCTGGGGGAACGGGGTTGGGGCGGTCCGGCGGGCGTTGATTCGATCCTGGCCGGAACGAGGACCGACCGTGCGTACGCGTCTGGTGTGCCGCCGGGGGCGCTGTCAAGATCCGGTTTCGGCACGCCCGTGCCAGACCCGAACGCTTGGAGGAGGCAGCATGCAGCCCACGGCTGAGCAGGTTCGCGCACTCAAGGACGAGGACTTCCGGCTCACCCTCGGCCAGGGACACCAGGTCCACCCGGCCGGTGAGCCGGCCGACGAGCTCTACGTCACCGCCGCGGTGATGCTCAACACCTGTGAGAGCTGGGGCAGCTGCGGACGCGTCTGCAGCTACTGAGGCCGGGTCCGGTACTGGGCCCGGGCCGGTCGTACAGTCGGACCGGGGCCAGTGCCGGACGGGGCGTCCAGCGCCCGTGTGAGAGCGCAGCCAGTACAACCGTGCATTCAGAAAGGCAGCACCGCCCCGTGGCCGACGCGTCCGAACTCCTGCGGGCCGCCGCCCGAGCCGTCCCGCTGAACGCCCGCGGCCGGGTGCCGGAGGGATCGCCCCGCTCGGAGCCCGTCCGCGCCGCCGATCGCGACGAATCCGGTGAGCGCCACGCGCGCGCCGCCCGGAAGCTGGAGCGCTGGCGGGCCCAGGCGCCGTTCGACCGGGCCGACTGGTTCGCGCGCCGGCTCGCGGCCGACGGTCTCGACCCCGACGCCCTGCGCGCCCTCCTCGCCGAGCACCCGGACGCGCTCGCCGACCGCCTCGGGGCGCATCCGTGGGCCGAGCAGCTCGCTGCGGCCTTCCACGGCGCGGCCACCCTGGACGTCCCCGAGGAGCACGAGTTCGCCGGGCTGGTCGCCCCGCTGCTCGCCGCCGCCCGCGACCGCCTGTGCGCCGGACTGGCCGCCCTGGACCTGCCGCCCGTCGGCACCCCCAGCCTCGGCACCCCCGAGGAACTGGCCGCGCTCGCCCTGCCCGCGCTCACCGCCACCGCCCACGGGATCGCCACCCGGACCGTCATCACCGAACTCCACGTCGCCCGCCTCACCGGCGAGTTGACCGGCGACACCCCCGAGCTGCGGTACCGCGAGTTCCTCGACCGGCTCACCGAACCCGAGCGGGCACTGCGGCTCCTCGCCGAGTACCCCGTCCTGGCCGTCCGCCTCACCACCCTCGCCGAGCAGTGGGCCGACACCACCCTCACCCTGTTCCACCGCCTCGCCGCCGACCTGCCCGCCCTCGCCCGCACCTTCGCCGACGGCCACCCGCTCGGCCGGCTCATCGAACTCACCACCGGCCTCGGCGACCCGCACCGCGGTGGCGCCACGGTCAGTTCGCTGACCTTCGAGCACGGCGTCCGACTCGTCTACAAGCCCCGGCCGCTCGGCGCCGAGACCCACTTCCAGCAGCTCCTGCACTGGCTCAACCCGCAACTGCGGCTGCCCCTGCGCGACCTCGCCCACCTGGCCGGCGACGGCTACGGCTGGGTCGCCCACGTCACCGCCGAACCTGCCCGGGACGAAGCCGAGTTGAGTGCCTTCTACCACCGAGCCGGCACTCTCGCCGCACTGATGTACGTCCTGGACGCGGTCGACTGCCACGCCCAGAACCTGCTCGCCGTCCGGGACCAGCCCGTGCTCATCGACCTCGAGGCGATCCTCCACCCCGACCTGCACGAGCCCGCCAAGGACCTCTCCGAATCCGAACGGCTCGCCCGCCACCGGGCCCGGCACTCGGTGCTGCGCTCCGGCCTGCTCCCCGAACGCATGTGGGACGAGGGCAACGGCGGCGCCGACATCTCCGCCCTGGGCTGGGACCCGGCCAACCTCCCACCCCGCCCCGTGCCCGTCCTGGTCAACCGGGGAACGGACGAACTCCGGCTGGAATACCGGCGGTTGCCCGTCGAAGCCCCCGGCAGCCGCCCCGTTCCGACCGGACAGCCGCTGCGGCCGGCCGACCACCTGGCGGAGCTGGAGGCGGGCTTCACCGAGGCCTATCGGCTGCTCGCCGCCGACAAGCCGCAACTCCGGTCGCTGCTCCGCGCGTTCGCGGCCGACGAGACCAGGCTGCTGCGCCGCGACACCTTCGAGTACCGCACCCTGCTCAACACCGCCTGCCACCCCGACCTGCTCCGCGACGCCCTCGACCAGGACCGCCACCTCGACCGGCTCTGGGCACTGGCCGGCTGGGAGGAGCACGCGCTCGCCTTCGTGGAACACGAGCGCGCCGACCTGTGGCGCGGCGACGTGCCCGTCTTCACCATCCGCCCCGACAGCGTCGACGCCCGCTCCTCCACCGGCGCCCTCATCCCGGGCGTCACCGACCGGCCGGCCCTCGACCTCGCCCTCGCCAAGGCGGACGGCCTCGGCGAGGAGGACCTCGCCCGCCAACTCCAGCTGCTGCGGCTCTCGGTGACGACGGCCGACGGGGCGCGCGAGCCGGGACGGGCCGTCGCCGACGCCCCGCGAGAGGTGTTCGTCGCGCCGGGCGGGGACCTGGCGTCCCGCGCCCTCGCCAAGGCCGTCGAAGCCGGCGAGCAGCTGCTCCGCGAGGCCTACCGGGGAAGCGCCGACCTGGCCTGGACCGGCCCCAACTGGACCCCGCCCGGCCGCTGGGCCCCCGCCGAGCTCGGTCCGGACCTGTACAGCGGCACCGCGGGCATCGCCCTCTTCCTCCACCAACTCTCCCTGGCCACCGGCGACCCCGCGCACCATGAAGCCGCCCAGGCGGCCGAGGTGACGCTACGTCAGCAGATCCGGCGACGCGCCGACCGGTTCGGCGGCGGCCTGTCCGGCACCGGCGGTGTGCTCTTCGTGCTCGCCCACCTCGTCGCCCATCATCCGGATCCCGCACTCGACGAGCTCGGCACCCTCGTCCTCCAGCGCGTCACCGCCACCGCCGCCGAGGACACCCAGCACGACCTCCTCGCCGGAAACGCCGGCACCATCGGAGGCCTCCTGGCCTGGGAGGCCGTCCGTCCCGGCCCCGCCGTCACCGCCGCGCTCGCCGCCTGCGCCGAACGACTCGTCCAGAGCGCCACCCCGCACCCCGAGGGCGGCGCCGGCTGGCTGCCGGCCTCCCTCGCCGAGACCGCGAGCCGCCCCCTGGCCGGCTTCGCCCACGGCGGCTCCGGCATCGCCTGGGCCCTGGCCCGGGCCGGACACCGCCTCGGCGACCCGCGCCTGCCCCAACTCGCCCTCGCCGCCGTCGAGTACGAGCACACCCTGTTCGACGCCGACGCCGCCAACTGGCGCGACGTCCGCGAGGACGACGGCCCCGACGCCCCGTCCTTCTCCGCCCTCTGGTGCCACGGCGCCGCAGGCATCGCCCTGGCCCGCACCACCCTCGCCGAACTCCTCCCCGAACAACGTGAGTTGCTCCTCGCCGAACGCGACACCGCGCTCGCCACCGTCCTCCGGGAGGGCTTCGGCCACAACTCCTCACTCTGCCACGGCGATCTCGGCAACCTGGAAGCCCTCCACCTCGCCGGCGCCCCCTGGCAGCCCGCCACCCACCAGCAGGCCCACGCCACCCTCCACACCCTGGACACCACCGGCTGGACCTGCGGCCTGCCACACGGCGTCCACAGCCCCTCACTGATGGTCGGCCTGGCCGGCATCGGCCACGGCCTCCTCCGCCTCGCCGCCCCCGGCACCACCCCGTCCGTTCTCCTCCTCGAACCGCCCACGCACTGACCCCTTCCGGGCCTCGGCTCGAGGGTGGTTGGGCGCGGGCCTGCGCCGGGCGTGCGGTCTGCCGCACGGCGTCCACAGCCGACCGGCTTGGGCGGTAGGTCTTTCCGACCGTCAGATCGCATGCCCAGCAGTATGTCCGCAATCGAACATCGCGGACCTCCGCAGTGATCGACATCCACCAACCCGCCGTCGCCGACACGGAATCGCCCGGATCGGGTGAGAGCGACCGGGACACGCCGGACGCCCCCGCCGACCGCTGCCAGGATCGGGGTCCGCACCGGCAGCCCGCCCTTCGCGGAGTGCCCACCGGCACCGCTGCCGACCCGTCACGCCCACCCGGCGCTGAGGGCTGCCCGCGTGCGGAAGCCGTGGCCGTACCAGGGAGGAATGCTGTGACAGAGCAGATCGTGAAGCCAGAGAAGCCCCAGGTCGAGGAGCGCGAGGGCGAACACGACGAGGAGCTGCGCCTGCGGTTCCCCGGGGACCGCCGCGCCGCGGCCGGCGCGTCGATGTCGGCGAGCGCGATGCTGCGCCGCCTGCCGCACCTGGTGCGCCGGGCGCTGGCGCTGGCCTGGTCGGCGGACCGCACGTCCACCGTGCTGCTGCTGGTCTGCCAGGCGTTGGCCGGCGTGTTCGGCGCGCTGGCGCTGTACGCCACCACCGGCACCCTGACCGCGCTGCTGGTCCCGGGCCCGGTGACGGGCCATCTGCGGACAGCCGCGCCGTCCCTGCTCCTGCTGACCGCCTCGGCCGGGCTGCGCGCCGTCCTGGGTATCGCGGTGGTGGGCCTGTCCGGCCGGGTGTCGCCGCGGATCACCAGGGAGGCGGAGCTGGCGCTGATCGCCGCCGGGTGCGCCGCCGAGCTGAAGGCGTACGACGAGCCCGCGTACAACGAGCAGTGGGAGGCCGCCGACCGGGGTGCCTCCACCACGCCCGACCTGCTCTCCAACGCCCAGGACGTGATCGCCTCCACCGTCTCGCTGGCCGCCGCGGCGGGCGTGCTGGCGACGCTCCACCCGTGGCTGGTGCCGCTGCTGCTGCTCGGTTCGGTGCCGACCGCCGTCGCCGCCGTCCGCACCGCGCGCATCCACTACCTGGCCGCGGTGACCACCAACGAGGACCGTGGCGCGCTGCGCGTCTACCGCTGGTTCCTGATCGACAAGACCCGGGCCGACCAGGTCCGTTCGGACCAGGTCACGCCGTTCCTGATGGCCAAGTACCGCCGCGCCGAGGCCAAGATCGTCGCCGCCACCGACCGGGCCACCCGCGAGGCGGCCAAGGTTTCGCTGCTGGCCGCGCTCGGCACCGGGGCGGGCAGCGCGCTGATCTGGGGAGCGCTGCTGTACCTGGTCGCCAGTGGCCGGATCGACCTCGCCGCAGCCGGCACGGCCACCTTCGCGCTGCGCACCGCCTCCTCCGGCCTGCAGGGCCTGGTCGGCAACGGCGCCCGGCTGTACCGGATGGGTCTCTACCTGGACGACTACTTCAGCTTCCTGGACGAGGCCGGCGGCCACCGCATCAACCGCGGCCACCTGGTGCCCGCCGCTCCGCAGCTGGTGGAGGTGTCCGAACTGTGCCACTCCTACCCGGGTGAGCAGCAGGAGCCCGCCCTGCGTGGCGTCAGCATGACCCTGCGGGCGGGGGAGATGGTCGCCGTGATCGGGCAGAACGGCAGCGGCAAGTCGACCCTGCTGAAGCTGCTGTCGGGCCTCTACCTGCCGCAGTCGGGCCGGATCACCTGGGACGGCGTGCCGGTGGAGGAACTGGACGCGGACGGCATGTGGGCACGGGTCGCCCGGGTGCCGCAGGAGTTCGCCCGCTGGCCGCTCGGCGCCGCCGAGAACGTTCACCTGGGCCACCTCACCGAGCGGCTGATGGCCGACGTGGAGGAGGCCGCGGCCCGCACCGGCTTCGACGAGATCGTCGCCCGGCTGCGCTCCGGCTGGCGCACCCTGCTCGCCCAAGGCTGGTGGGGCGGCGCCGAGTTGTCGGGCGGCGGATGGCAGCGCGCGGCCGTCGCCCGGGCCCTCTACCGCACGGTGCGCAGCCCGGGGCTGCTGATCCTGGACGAGCCCACCTCCGACCTCGACCCGCGCGCCGAGCACCGCATCCTGCACGCCCTGCGCGGCCTCGCCCCGGGCCGGATTACCCTGCTGGTCACCCACAACATCGCCAATGCGGCGGTCGCCGACCGGGTGATCGTGATGGACAAGGGGCGGATCGTCCAGGCCGGCACCTGGGCCGAACTCGCCGCCCGCCCGGACGGGTTGTTCCGCGAACTCCTCGATCTGCAGCGGGACCGCGCCGTCCCGGCCCAGCGCGCGGCAGGGGACTGACCCACCGCCTGACCCGCCGCCTGACCCGCCGGTGCGCGGAAAAGGAGGGGAAGCGCCGGGCCGGATGAACCACGATGACGGCATGCGAATCAACGAGGAGCCGGGTGAGGGTGCGGACACCGAGGAGCAGCTGCCGCAGCGCCTGGTCGGCGAAGTCTGGGCCAACGTCTGCGCTGACCCCCCCGAACGAACCGACGGGTCCAGCCTGGGATGGGGGACGATGGACGGCATGGAGCTGAGGATCGAGGCCACCGACCTGCCCGGACGCGAGTGCGGCGCCGGGCCCGGGTTCCCCGGGTACCGGGACATCCACGTCGCCGTCCAACGCCGGGGCCGCCCCGCCGAGTTGCTCGACCCGCAGCCCGGCGACGCGCCGCGGGCGCGGTGGTCGCTGGAGTGCGCGGTGAAGCGGCTGCCGGACGGCGGGGCGGACGTCACCGGTCGGTATGTCCAGGGCGGGCCGGGCGGCCGGTTCATCTACCTGAACTGGGTGACGCGGGACGGCGACGACTGGCGGCTGTTCCGCCGGGCGAAGCTGCTGCTGGCCGCGGTGGACCAGGGCACCCTCGAAAGCGCCGCCGACACCGGTCTGCTGGTCGCCCGGCTTGGCCTCACCGACGCCAAGGGCCACCCGCTGTGCGCCGCCGTCCGCCCGCCCCTGGTCACCTGGTCACCTGCTTAGTGACGGCACCGGCACCGACAGCGGCAACGGACTGAGCGCCGCGAACTCCGGCGGCGCCGACGGATCCACCGACAGCCCGGCGGGCGCCGGCTCGGCCCCGCACGGACCAGCAGGTCGCCGATCGCCGCGACCATCGCGCCGTTGTCCGTGCACAGCCGCAGCGGCGGCACCCGCAGGGCGATGCCGGCCGCCGCGCAGCGCTGCTCGGCGAGCGCCCGCACCCGGGAGTTGGCCGCGACCCCGCCGACCTCCACCAGGGTGCCGATCCCGTGGTCGGTGCAGGCCCGCACCGCCTTGCGGGTGAGCACGTCCGCATCCGCCCGGGCGGCGATCTCCGGCACCACCCCGCCGTAGCGGGCGTGCTCGTCCGGCGGTGTGAGGAATAAGCAGGAGCCTGTGCTGCGCTCCTGCAAGTCATACGCAATAGTGTTGTCCCGGCACGATCGTCAGCACTCAACCCGTCGAAAGGAGCCGTGTCCTGATGGGCACCTACACGCTTCCCGACCTGCCGTACGACTACTCCGCGCTCGAGCGGGCCATGTCCGCCGAGATCCTGGAGCTGCACCACTCCAAGCACCACGCCGCGTACGTGAAGGGCGCGAACGACACCCTGGAGCAGCTCGCCGAGGCGCGCGACAAGGAGCAGTTCGGCGGCCTGGTCGGCCTGCAGAAGACCTTCGCCTTCCACCTGTCCGGTCACGTGCTGCACTCGCTGTTCTGGCAGAACCTGTCCCCGGAGGGCGGCGATCGCCCCGAGGGCGAGCTGGCCGACGCCATCACCGAGCACTTCGGCGGCTTCGAGGCCTTCAAGAAGCAGCTCACGACCGCCACCACCGGCGTCCAGGGCTCGGGTTGGGGCATCCTCTCTTGGGAGCCGCTCGGGAAGCGCCTGATCGTCGAGCAGGTCTACGACCACCACGGCAACGTGGGCCAGGGCACCACCCCGCTGCTGGCCTTCGACGCCTGGGAGCACGCCTACTACCTGCAGTACCGCAACGTCCGCCCCGACTACGTCACCCGTCTGTGGGACGTCGTCAACTGGCAGGACGTCTCGGCCCGCTTCGCCGCCGTCAAGAGCGCCTGAGCGTCGAGCGAGCAGGAGGGCCCCGGACCGGTCGGGCGGTCCGGGCCTTCCCCCTGTGGCCCCATGGTCGTTGCCCGTCACGGCCGTTGACGCCCGTCACGGCCGTTGACACGCGGCACGGCAGTCATACCGAAACGAAGACTCGCCGCCACCCGCTGTTCGCCCGCCGTGGGCACACGATCGGTACGCTCGGACCACCGCCGGTCACCGGCGGTCGGCGGCCGACCGGCCGATCCGGCCCGCCCGCTCCTGAGCGAAAGGTCGTCCGATGGCTCCGCGCCTGTCCGTCGTGGTCCCGATCTACAACGTCGAGCGCTACCTCGGCGAATGCCTGGACTCGATCGCGGCCCAGACCTTCGAGGACTTCGAGTGCGTCATGGTCGACGACGGCTCGACCGACGACGGCCCCGTCATCGCCAAGGCGTACGCCGACAGGGACCGGCGCTTCCGGCTCGTCCAGCAGGAGAACAAGGGCCTCGGTGCCGCCCGCAACACCGGCTGGCGCCACCTCACCCCCGGCACCGAGTACCTGGCCTTCGTCGACAGCGACGACACCCTGCCGCCGCACGCCTACCAGCTGATGATCAGCACGCTCGACGAGACCGGCTCCGACTTCGCAACCGGCAACGCGATGCGCCTGCGCACCACCGGCCTCACCCCCTCGCACGCCCACCGCCGCCCCTTCGCCGAGACCCGGCTGCGCACCCACGTCAGCGAAACTCCCGCCCTGGTCACCGACCGCACCGCCTGGAACAAGGTCTACCGGCGCACCTTCTTCGACGTCGCCGGCATCCAGTACCCCGAAGGCATCCTGTACGAGGACGCGCCCGTCAGCGTCCCCCACCACTTCCTCGCCGAGCGCGTCGACGTCCTCGCCGAGCCGATCTACCACTGGCGGGTCCGCGAGGACGGCGCCCTCTCCATCACCCAGAAGAAGACCGACCCGCGCGGCCTGATCGACCGGGTCCGCTCGATGGAACTCGTCCGCGAGTGGCTGCTCGCCCGTCCCGAGCCGCAGTTCGCCTCGTACCTGGGTGCGTACGACCGCAACTGCCTGGTCGAGGAGATCCCGATGTTCTTCTGGTCCATCCCGGACGGCGACCGCAACTACTGGGAGGTCTACCAGCGGCACGTCAGCCGCCTCCTCCACGCGATCGGCCCCGACCGGGTGGCCGATCTCAACGCCCAACTACGGCTCAAGTACCGGCTCACCCTGGCCGACGCGATGAACCGCTTCATCGCCGTCCAACGCCTCCACCGCGCCGTCCGCCGCACCCGCCAGGCCGCCCAGGCCGCGGCTGCGGTGCATCGGCGCTGACCTCGCTGAGCCCGGACGCCCTGCTATCGCCGACTACCTCCGGCCCACCGGTGTGAACCGGACCGGTTTGCCCGGGGCGGCCTGGGCGACGGCGGGTAGGGCGGCGGCCGGGACGACGCCGATGACGGGGTAGCCGCCGGTGGTGGGATGGTCGGCGAGGAAGACCACCGGGCGGCCGTCCGGCGGGACCTGCACCGCGCCCAGGACCATGCCCTCGCTGGGGAGTTCGCCCTCGCGGGCGCGCTCCAGGGGCGGGCCGTCCAGCCGCAGGCCGATCCGGTTGCTGGTGGGGGAGACGCGGTAGCCGGAGCCGGTGAGGACGGCGAGGGAACGGGCGGTGAACCAGTCGTCGCGCGGGCCGAACAGTACGGGCAGGAGCAGCGGATCGGGCGGCGCGGGCGCCGGCACCACGTCCGCCCCGGCGGCCGGCCCGACCGGCTCACCGAGCGGCAGCGCGTCCCCGGGGGCCAGTGGAGCGGGGCCCAGCCCCGAGAGCAGATCGGTCGAACGGCTGCCGAGGACCGGAGCGGCGGCGATCCCACCCGCGAAGGCGACGTAGCTGCGCACACCCCGCGTCGCGGCGCCCACCTCCAGCAGTGCTCCGGCGGGCAGCCGCACCGGGGCGGCCCAGGCGGCGGGCCGCCCGTCGACCCGCACCGCGCACGGTGCGCCGGCCACGGCGACCGTCACCGCGCGATCCACCCGCACCGCGCAGCCGAGCACGGTGGTCTCCAGGGTGGCCGCCGTCGCGGGGTTGCCGACCAGGCGGTTGGCGAGCCGGTGGGCGGGCTGGTCGAGCGCGCCGGAGCGCGGCACGCCCAGGTGCGCGTGCCCGGGCCGGCCGAGGTCCTGGACGGTCGTCAGCAGGCCTGCGCTCATCACGGTTACGGTCATGCGTCCTCGATCACGCTTCCCTCGAATGCGAATCCTCGGTCAGGCTTCCTCGATCACGAACCGGACCCGGGTCCCCGGGCTGAACAGTGCGGCGCGTTCGCGGGACGGGTCCCACAGCACGGCGTCGGTGTGTCCGATCAGCTGCCAGCCGCCCGGTGAGGAGCGCGGGTAGGCGCCGGTGTAACGGCCGGCGAGGGCGATCGCCCCGGTCGGGACGGCGGGGCGCGGGACGGCCCGCCGGGGCACCCGGTAGCGCTCGGGCAGGCCGGTCAGGTAGCCGAAGCCGGGGGCGAAGCCGCTGAAGGCGACGCGGAACTCGGTCGCGGAGTGGATGCGCGCGACCTCCTCCTCGGCGACGCCCCACAGCGCGGCGACCTCCGCGACGTCGGCGCCGTCGTAGCGCACCGGGATGGTCACGGTCTCGTCGCTGGTCGCCCGCAGCGGCGGTACGTGCCAGTCGGCCAACTCGGCGGCCAGGGCCTCGGGGTCGGCCACCCCGTCGAGCAGGACGGTCCGTTCGGCGGGCACGACCTCGGTGACGGGCGGGAGTTGGGACGCCGCGCGTCGGCGCTGGAGTTCGGCGTGGAAGGCCATCGTCTCGTCGGCGTCGTCGAGCTCGACCAGGAGCGCGTCCAGGCCGACCCGCAGGACCCGGATGTTCACCCCGTTCGCCGCGTTCACCGTGTTCACCGTGTTTGCCGTGTTCGCTCCCGTCCGTCTGCCGCTCCGCTCGGCGCTCATGCGAACGCCTCGACCCGGACTCCGGCCGTCCACAGGGCAGTTCGGACCCGGCGGGCAAGGTCCGCCGCCCCGGGGGTGTCGCCGTGCACGCACAGCGAACGGGCCCGCAGCCGGATCCGGTCGCCGGTGTGCGCCGTGACCTCGCCGTCCCGGGCGATGGCGACCGAGCGGTCGACGACGGCGTCGGGGTCGTGGACGACCGCGTCGGGTTCACGACGGGGCACGAGCGTGCCGTGCGGGGTGTAGGCGCGGTCGGCGAACGCCTCGGCGACCACCGGCAGTCCGGCCCGTCCGGCGGCCTCGTGCAGCCGGGAACCGGGCAGTCCGAGGACGGGAAGACCCGGTGCGGCCAGCCGGACGCCGCCGACCACCGCCTCCGCCTGTTCCTCGTCGTGCACCGTCCGGTTGTACAGCGCGCCGTGCGGTTTGACGTACGCCACCCGCGCTCCGGCCGCCCGCGCGAACACCTGCAACGCCCCGATCTGGTAAGCGACTTCGTCGGCGAGCTGGTCGGGCGGAACGTCCATCGCCCGGCGCCCGAACCCGGCGAGGTCCCGGTAGGAGACCTGCGCGCCGATCCGCACGCCCCGCTCGGCGGCCAGCTCGCACACCCGCCGCATGGTGGTCGGGTCCCCGGCGTGGAAGCCGCAGGCGACGTTGGCGCTGGTGACCACCGACAGCAGGGCGTCGTCGTCGGTGAGCGTCCAGCGGCCGAAGCCCTCGCCGAGGTCGGCGTTGAGGTCGACGACCGTGACGGGAGGGCGCTCGGCCGGTGTCATCTCGCGCCGTCCGTCATCGCGCTCCCCGCCGTTGCGTCCCCCGCCATCGAGCCGTCGGTCATGACGCTGTGCGCCATCGCGCTCCCGGCCATCGCCCGGACGATCACCGCGCGAGCGTCGTTCAGGTAGCTGGTCAGCTCCACCTCGGCGTCGTCGATCTCGCCCGACTCCAGCAGCCCGGTGAGCGTCTGGTTGCGGCGCAGGAACGGCGCGTGCAGCCCGCGCGCCGACGGGACGGCGGCGAAGGCCAGGCGCAGCTCGGCCACCAGGCGGGCCATGCACTCGTCGATCCGCTCGCTGCCGGCGATCCCCGCGACGGCCTGGTGGAAGTGCAGGTCGGCGGTGCCGACGGTGACCCAGTCGCCGATCGCCTCGGCGGCCTCCGCGCGGTTCAGCGCGGCCCGCACCGCGGCCAGGCGCTCGGGCGCCGCGCAGCGCAGGGAGCGCACACCGGCCGTCTCCAGGGCGAGGCGCAGGGTGTAGATGTCGGCGACGTCGGCCGGTTCGAGGATCCGGACGAACACGCCGCGATTCAGCTCGTGCACGACCAGCCGCTCGTCGGCCAGCAGCCGGAACGCCTCGCGGAGCGTGTTGCGCGAGACAGTGAGCGCCTCGCCGAGCGCTTCCTCCGACAGTCGGGTGCCGGGGGCGAGCAGGCCCTCGGTGATGTGGTCGCGCAGCACCTCGGCCACCCGTTGGGCGGCGCTGGCACGTTCGAGCCGGCCCCGGTCGGCCGCGAGCGCGTCGAAAACCCCGGTCACGTTCCACCTCCTGAACTCTTGTCGGATTGTTCCACAATCCCCTAGCCTCGCGGCAACCCCCGCAGGGTCGCGGCCCACCCAGCCGTGACCTCCTCCGTCCGTGGTGCCGCAGACCGTGGTGCCGCGGACGGCCATCCTCGGGGCGCAGGCCCTCTGAAAGGCGGTCAGGAACATGATCGTGCTCGTCGGCATCCTCGTCGTGGTGGCCGGGTTCGCCACCCGGCGAAATCCGCTCCTCGTCGTCGGCGCCGCCGGCGTCCTCACCGGACTGCTGGGCGGGATGAGCCCGCTGAAGGTCCTGGACGCCTTCGGCACCGGCTTCGCCTCCAGCCGCTCGGTGACCGTCTTCGCCGTCACCCTGCCGGTGATCGGCCTGCTGGAACGCCACGGCCTGCAGGAACAGGCCCGCACCCTGATGAACAAGCTCGCCAGGGCCAGCGCCGGACGCGTGCTCGCGGTCTACCTGGTGCTCCGCCAACTCACCGCCGCCTTCGGCCTCACCGGCCTCGGCGGGCCGGCCCCGGCCGTACGTCCGATGGTCGTACCGATGGCCGAGGCCGCCGCCGAACGCCGCCACGGCACCCTGACCGACAAGGCCCGCGAACGCCTGCGCTCCTTCGCCGCGAGCGCCGACAACGTCGGCCTGTTCTTCGGCGAGGACTGCTTCCTCGCCGTCGGCTCGATCCTCCTGATCACCGGTTTCGTCAACGCGACCTACCACGCCGCCCTGGAGCCGGTGCAGCTCGCCCTGTGGGCCATCCCCACCGCGGTCTGCGCCACCCTCATCCACGGCGCGCGCCTGCTGCGCCTGGACCACACCCTCGCCCGCGACCTGCCCGCCACCGGGCCGGGCCAGGCGGCCACCGCAGACCAGCCGACCACCGCCGACCGCATCGAGGAGACGAGCAAGTGATCAAGGTCGAGTGGCTGTACTGGCTGGTCGGAGCCGTCTTCCTCGCGATGGCCGCCCAGATGGCGGTGGACCGCGGCAACCCCAGGCGTTACGGCAGCGCCGCCTTCTGGGGCCTGCTCGGCGCGAGCTTCGTCTACGGCACCTGGGTCGCCGACAAGAGCGCCCCCGCCGCACCGCTCGGCGTCGCCGTCCTGGCGATGATCTGCCTGGCCGGCTTCGGCTTCACCGGTCGCGGCACCCCCACGGCCGCCGCCCCCGAACAGCGGGCCGTCTCCGCCGCCCGCCTGGGCAATCGACTGTTCATCCCCGCGCTCGCCCTCCCGCTGGTCGCGCTGGCCTGCGGCACCCTGCTCAAGGGCGTCCACCTGGGCGGCGGTGGTCCACTGCTGCTGCAGACCGGCAGCGAGACGCTACTCGGGCTCGGCATCGGCACGCTCGTCGCCCTGGGCCTGGCAATGCTGCTCACCCGCGAGCGCAACCCGGCCGTCGCCCTGCGCTCCGGCCGCGGACTGCTGGAGGCCATGGGCTGGGCGCTGCTGCTGCCCCAACTCCTCGCCGTCCTGGGCTCGATCTTCCAGAGCGCCGGCGTCGGCACCCAGGTCGGCAAGATCACCACCCACTTCCTGCCGGACGGCAGCAAGTACGCGGCGGTGGCGGTCTACTGCCTGGGCATGGCCCTGTTCACCATCATCATGGGCAACGCCTTCGCTGCTTTCCCGGTCATGACCGCCGCGATCGGCTGGCCGATCCTGATCACCCAGCTGCACGGCAACCCCGGCGTGGTCCTCGCCGTGGGCATGCTGGCCGGCTTCTGCGGCACCCTGGTCACCCCGATGGCCGCCAACTTCAACCTCGTCCCGGCCGCGCTGCTCGAACTCAAGGACCAGTACGGGCCGATCAAGGCCCAACTCCCCACAGCGGGCGCCCTGTTGGTCTGCAACATCGCCATCATGTCACTCTTCGCGTTCTGACCCGCTCCTGTTGCAGAAAGGCCACCCCATGACCAGGGTCCTGCTCACCGGCTTCGAACCCTTCGACGGCGCCGACGTCAACCCCTCCTGGGAGGTCGCCCGCCTGGTCGCCGCCAACCCGCCCGAGGGACTCCTGGTCACTGCCGCCCGGCTGAGCTGCGTTTTCGACCGAGCCGCCGAGGAACTGCAGACCGCCGTACGGGAGTTCACGCCGGACCTGGTGGTCTGCCTCGGCCTGTGGTCCGGTCGATCGGACATCTGCGTCGAACGCGTCGCCATCAACATCGACGACGCTCGCACCTTCGACAATGCGGGCCAGCAACCGGTCGACCGGCCCATCGTGCCCGACGGCCCCGCGGCCTACTTCTCGACCCTGCCCGTCAAGGAATGCGTGGCCGCCGTCAGGGAGGCAGGCGTGCCCGCCTCCGTTTCGAACAGCGCCGGAACGTTCGTCTGCAACCACGTCTTCTACGCCCTGATGCATCTGCTCGCCACCGAACACCCCACCATTCGCGGCGGCTTCGTCCACATACCCGCCCTCCCCGAGCAAGTCCTCGACGGCTCGAAGCCCTCCCTCCCCGCCGCCTCCGCCGCCCACGCCCTCCGCGCCCTCCTCACCGCCGCCGCCACCCACACCACCGACCTCCGCATCCCCGAGGGCGCGACCCACTGAACCCCGCACCGCTGCGCCGCCGTTGAGGCCGGGGCGGACGGCGCGCGAGGTCCGCCGCGGCCGGACGTGGTCGAGCTCCGGCTCACGCCCGTCCAGGTGCGCGGCCGGTGCGTCCGGCCGCCACCGCAGCCGGACCCGCTCGAGCGGCACCGGCCGCTCCGCAACCCAGTGCGGGCGGGCCAGGAGCGGTACGCCCGGGAGCGGGTGGTCGGAGGGGTTCTCGGCCAGGAGCCGGCCGGTCAGCTCGGAGCGGTGATCGTTGAGGAAGCGCCGTACCCGCCGCCACTGCTCCCGGCCGGCGGGTGGTTCCTGCTGGTCGTCTGCCACCGGCCAACCCCAAGGTCCGCCGACCTCCTCCCGGTCACCCGCCGACGAAGCTCACCGTCTCCGCCAGTTCCGCCCGCCCGGTACGAACCGGCGGCACGCCCTCCCGTTCGAACCCCACCGCGACACCGCAGACCAGCACCCGTCCGTCATCGGCTCCGACCGCTGCGCTGACGGTCTCCCGGTACATCGTCCACATCACCTGGGGGCAGCTGTGCAGCCCTTCCGCCCGCAGCAGCAGCATGATTGTCTGGAGATACATCCCCGCGTCCGCCCACTGCCCGGGCCCCATCGTCCGGTCGAGATAGCAGAACAGGACGACCGGCGCCCCGAACGCCTCCGAGTTCAACGCGGCGATCTTCCTCGGCCGGTCGAGATCGTCCCGCTCGATCCCCAGGGCCCGGTAGCGCTGGGCGGCCGCGGCGGAAAACCGGTCCAGATACGGCGGAACCAACTCGGCCGGGTACATCGGATACTCCCGCTCATCACCCGGATCCCCAGCGAGCGCGCGGGCCGTCGCGAGCCTCTTCAACTCCGCCAACGGCTCGCCGCTCACGACGTACACGTGCCACGGCTGCAGGTTCCCACTCGACGGAGCCCGCTGCGCCGCACCCAGCACCCGCTCGAGCACCTCCCGCGACACCGGCTCCCCGCTGAACGCCCGCACCGCCCGCCGGCTGTCCACGGCCTCGTACACGTCCATGCCGCCCCGTCCTCCCGTCCTCCCGCTCGACTGACGACCACCTCTCTACCGGATCCGACGGGGAACCGCGCCGCCGGGTGGCTACCGCAAGGGCCAGGATCCCCTTCCCCTTGAACCGGGGCTGGTGCCGGCAGTTCGATGTCACGATGGACGGCGCCGAGCGTGTCTTCTGACCGAGGGAGCAGGATGGCGATCGAAGCGGAACTCAAGGCGGTCGTGCGCGATCCGGAAGGCGTGCTCAAGCGGTTGGACGAGCAGCACGGTCCCGGCCGCGCCGAGGTCTACCGCGACACGTACTACGACACGGCCGACGGCAGCCTGATGGACGCCGACCGCGAGCTGCGGATCCGCACCGTGCACGGCCCGGACGACACCCGCACCCTGCTCACGTACAAGGGCGCGAGAGTGGACGAGGCGTCCGGGTCGAAGCCGGAGGCCGAGACCCGGGTCGAGGACGCCGCCGCGATGCATGAGATCGTCCGTGGCGCTCGACCGAGGTGGGCAAGGTGGTGTGGTTCGAATGCCTGGAGAACGTCGAAGCGCCGTGCCCCACGCATGGGTGGGGCACGGCGCATGGCCTCCGCGTTCTGCGCGAGGTGGCGTAGTGGGAACCGTCGTTCGCCTCGCGTGGTGGGTGCTGTTCTCGGCGGCGGTGGTGGCGGGGTTCGCCGCCGGGTGTGACCGCTGGAGAGTTTCCAGGGTCTTCGCTGCTCCCGTCAGGACGTACCGAAGAAGCTGTCCAGGATCTGCTGTGCGGCCAGACCCGCTGGGAGGCTACCCGCGCGGACCCCGGCCTCCAGCTCCGGGGCGAGCCGCCGCACTTCCGGGTGCTCGTGCAGCCGCGCATACAGCTGGTCGTGGACCATCGCCCACGTCCACTCGACCTGCTGCTCCCGCCGCTTGGCCGCCAGCGCACCCGTCGCGTCGAGCACCTTGCGGTGCTGCTGCAGCCGCTCCCACAGTACGTCCAGCCCGGCCCCGTCGAGCCCACTGCACGTGAGCACGGGCGGCGTCCACGCTGCGTCCGGTGCCTGCAACAGCCGCAGCGCGCCCGCGAGTTCACGGGCCGCCGCCTTCGCGTCCCGCTCGTGCGGCCCGTCCGCCTTGTTGACGGCGATGACGTCCGCCAGCTCCAGCACGCCCTTCTTGATGCCCTGGAGCTGGTCGCCCGTCCGCGCCAGGCTGAGCAGCAGGAAGGTGTCCACCATCCCCGCCACCGCCGTCTCGGACTGCCCGACGCCCACCGTCTCGATGAGAACGACGTCGTACCCCGCCGCCTCCATGACCACCATCGACTCCCGGGTGGCCTTGGCGACCCCGCCCAGCGTCCCCGAGGTCGGCGACGGCCGGACGAAGGCGGCAGGATCGACGGCCAGCCGCTCCATCCGGGTCTTGTCGCCGAGGATGGACCCGCCCGTCCGGCTGGACGTCGGGTCGACGGCGAGCACCGCGACCCGGTGGCCGAGCCCGGTCAGCATCGTCCCGAAGGAGTCGATGAAGGTCGATTTGCCGACACCGGGCACCCCGGTGATGCCCACCCGGACCGCCCCGCCCGCGTGCGGCAGCAGCCGCTGGAGCAACTGCTGCGCGAGCGCGCGGTGGTCGGGCCGGGTGGACTCGACGAGGGTGACGGCGCGCGCGATCCAGGCGCGCGAGCCGTCCAGGACACCCGTCACGTAGCTGTCGAGGTCGATCGTCCGCGGAGGCATACGATCAGGCAATCACAGCTCGTGGCCGAGATCGGCCGCCAGCGCCGTCAGCAGGTCGTACGCCGCGTCCGGGATCACCGTGCCCGGGCCGAACACGGCCGCCGCGCCCGCCTCGTACAGCGCGTCGAAGTCCTGCGGCGGGATGACCCCACCCACCACGATGGTGATGTCCTCGCGCCCCGCCTCCGCCAACTCGGCGCGCAGCGCGGGCACCAGGGTCAGGTGACCGGCGGCCAGCGACGAGACACCCACGATGTGGACGTCCGCCTCGACGGCCTGGCGGGCGACCTCGGCCGGGGTCTGGAACAGCGGGCCGACGTCGACCGTGAAGCCGAGGTCCGCGAACGCGGTGGCGATCACCTTCTGGCCGCGGTCGTGGCCGTCCTGGCCCATCTTGGCGACCAGGATGCGCGGGCGCCGACCCTCGGCCTGCTCGAACCGCTCGACCAGGTCACGGGTGCGCTGGAGGGGAGCCGACGGGCCCGCTTCGTCTCGGTACACACCGGAGATGGTACGGATCTGGCCGGCGTGGCGGCCGTACACCTTCTCCAGGGCGTCCGAGATCTCGCCCACCGTCGCCTTCGCCCGGGCCGCGTTGACGGCCAGGTGCAGCAGGTTGCCGTCCAGCGAGCCGCCGCGCTGCGGGCCGGCCTCGGCGGCCGCCGTCAGCGCGCGCAGGGCGTCCTGGCAGACGGCCTCGTCGCGCTCCGCGCGCAGCCGGCGCAGCTTCTCGATCTGCCGGGCCCGCACCGCGGAGTTGTCGACCTTGAGGACGTCGATCTGCTCGTCGCTCTCGACCCGGTACTTGTTGACGCCGATCACCGGCTGGCGGCCGGAGTCGATGCGGGCCTGGGTGCGGGCGGCGGCCTCCTCGACGCGCATCTTGGGGATGCCCGCGTCGATCGCCTTGGCCATGCCGCCGGCCGCCTCGACCTCCTGGATGTGCTGCCAGGCCCTGGACGCCAGGTCGTGGGTCAGCTTCTCGACGTACGCCGAGCCGCCCCACGGGTCGATCACCCGGCAGGTGCCCGACTCCTGTTGCAGCAGCAGCTGGGTGTTGCGGGCGATGCGGGCGGAGAAGTCGGTGGGCAGGGCCAGCGCCTCGTCGAGGGCGTTGGTGTGCAGCGACTGGGTGTGGCCCTGGGTGGCGGCCATCGCCTCGACGCACGTCCGGGTGACGTTGTTGAACACGTCCTGGGCGGTCAGCGACCACCCCGAGGTCTGCGAATGGGTGCGCAGCGAAAGGGACTTGGCGTTCTTCGGGTCGAACTGCTTGACCAGCTTGGCCCACAGCAGCCGGGCCGCGCGCAGCTTGGCGACCTCCATGAAGAAGTTCATGCCGATCGCCCAGAAGAACGACAGCCGCGGCGCGAAGGCGTCCACGTCCAGGCCCACGTCCAGGCCCGCGCGCAGGTACTCCACCCCGTCGGCCAGGGTGTAGGCCAGCTCCAGGTCGGCCGTGGCTCCGGCCTCCTGGATGTGGTAGCCGGAGATGGAGATCGAGTTGTACCGGGGCATCTTCTGCGAGGTGTACGCGAAGATGTCCGAGATGATCCGCATCGACGGCTGCGGCGGGTAGATGTAGGTGTTGCGGACCATGAACTCCTTGAGGATGTCGTTCTGGATGGTCCCCGCGAGCTTCTCGGGCGGTACGCCCTGCTCCTCGGCCGCGACGATGTACAGCGCCAGCACGGGCAGCACCGCGCCGTTCATCGTCATCGACACCGACATCTTGTCCAGCGGGATGCCGTCGAACAGCTGGCGCATGTCGTAGATCGAGTCGATGGCGACGCCCGCCATGCCGACGTCGCCGGTGACGCGCGGGTGGTCGCTGTCGTAGCCGCGGTGGGTGGGCAGGTCGAAGGCGACCGAGAGGCCCTTCTGGCCGGCGGCCAGGTTGCGGCGGTAGAAGGCGTTGGACTCCTCGGCGGTGGAGAAGCCCGCGTACTGGCGGACGGTCCACGGCTGGTTGACGTACATGGTCGGGTACGGCCCGCGCAGGTAGGGGGCGATGCCGGGGTACGTGTCCAGGAAGTCCAGGCCGGCCAGGTCGGCCGCGGTGTACAGCGGCTTGACGCCGATGCCCTCGGGGGTGTCCCAGACCTGCTCGTCGAAGTTCGTGCCGGTGGACCGGCGCCAGGCGGCCTGCCACTGGGCATCGGAAACCCCGCCGGTGTTCCCGTCGGCGCCGCCGTCCAGCCCGATTCCGGTGAAGTCGGGGATCATCGAGCCACTCCGATCTGGTCCAGCAGGGAGGTCAGGACGGCGATGGCGTCCCCGCCCGCGTAGATGAACTCGTCCACTCCGGCGGGCACTTCGCCGAGCCGCCCGGCCAGCAGCACCCGCTGGGCGCCGGCCGCCTTCAGGGCGCCCGCGACCGCTGCGGCGTGCTCGCCGTACAGGGCGTCGCTGGAGCACAGGCAGGCGACGGTGGCACCGGACTCGGCGAAGGCCGACGCGAACGCGGCCGGGTCGACGGACTCGACCGACGAAGTCGCGATGCCGCCCGCCTGGAACAGGTTGGCCGCGAAGGTGGTGCGCGCGGTGTGCGCGGCGGCGGTGCCGATCGAGGCCAGGAACAGCTTCGGACGGGCGCCGGTCTCCGCGAGGAACGCGTCCGAGCGGTCCCGCAGCGCTTCGTACGCCTCGGCGCGGCGCACCCGCGGCAGGCCGCCGCTCAGCGGAGCCGGGGCCGGCTCGCGGACCAGCGGCTGCTCGTCCAGGTGCGGGAACTCGCTGACGCCGGTGACCGGTTCGCGCCGCTTGGCGAGCTTGCCGGACCGCTCCGCCCAGGTCGCGGCGGTCCGCTCGCCGACCAGACCCCCGGTGAGGGCGGCCTGCTGGCCACCGGCCCGCTCGATCTCCTGGAACCAGGCCCAGGCGGCCTGCGCCAGCTCCTCGCCCAGCTGCTCGACGTACCAGGAGCCGCCGGCCGGGTCGATCACCCGGGCCAGGTGGGACTCCTCCAGCAGGATCGACTGGGTGTTGCGGGCGATCCGGCGGGCGAAGGCGTCGGGCAGGCCGAGCGCGCTGTCGAAGGGCAGCACGGTGACGGCGTCGGCGCCGCCGACCCCGGCGGCCAGGCAGGCCACGGTGGTGCGCAGCATGTTCACCCACGGGTCGCGGGCGGTCATCATCACTCGGGAGGTGACGGCGTGCTGACGCTGCGCCGAGGCCTCGGCGGAGGCGCCGGACACCTCGGCGACGCGGGCCCAGAGGCGGCGCGCGGCACGGAACTTGGCGATGGTGAGGAACTGGTCGGCGTCCGCGGCGAAGCGGAACTCCAGCTGGCCGAGCGCGGCGTCCACCGACAGTCCGGCGGCGGTCAGCGCGCGCAGGTAGGCGACGCCGGTGGCCAGCGCGCAGCCCAGCTCCTGGGCGGGGGAGGCGCCGGCCTCGTGGTACGGCAGGGCGTCCACCGTGAGCGCCCTGACGTTCGGGTACTCGGCGGCGCAGCGGGCGGCCAGCGCGGTGGCCTCGGCGAGCAGGGCGCCGGTGCGCTCGGCGGAGCCGGTGCGGGCCTGGAGGCCGAGCGGGTCGGCGCCGAGGTTGCCGGCGGCGGAGCCGGGGGAGACCTCGCGCCCCTCGTACAGCTTGAACAACTGCTCGGCCGCCTCGGTGAATTCGGCTCCCGCGTCGAGCGCCACGGCGGCCAGGTCGAGGTACACCCCGGCGAGCGCCTCGGGCAGGGCGGCGACCGGCAGGCCCGCCCCGCCCAGCTCCAGCCAGAGCGAGCCGACGCCGTGCTCCAGGTCGGCCAGCACGGCCTCGTTGGTGCGCTGCCGGTCCGGGTCGGCGTGCCGCTGGCGTACGTCCCACCCGGCGACGGCGGAGCCCTGCGGCCGGCCGCCGCGGACGAACGGCGGGAAGCCGGGGTAGCCGGGCTCGGCCGAGGTGTCCTCGGCGGTGTACAGCGGACGGGCACGCAGCCCGTCCGGGAGCGCGGTGGTGAGCGCCTGCTCGGCGGCGGCGCCGTCCTCGGGCTGGGCACCGGACTTGCGCAGCACGCCCTCGACGAGCTGCTGCCACTGCTCACGGTGCGCGGCCGGAAACTCGGCGGCGAGGGGGAGCCTTTCGGGCGGGACCTTCATGTGCGCAGGTTAGCGCCCGTTCGCACACCCGCAGGAGGGGAGATGCGTGTGAGCTTGTTCTCGATTTGGGGCGCCGTTAGCACTCCGTCGGGCGTGGAGTGTCAAGAGGGGCGTCGAGAAAAGCCGGGACGGGTGTCAACGGGGGCTGCCGGGAGGGGGATTGCGGAACCCTGGCACTCATCTATTAAGTTACTTCGAAGAAGGCGGGCGGGGCGGCATCCCCCGACGTCGTCGAACGTCTCCTCGACATCGTCGAACGCCCCTCGAAGGAGCCCACCGCGTCCTCCCCGTCGACGCCATGCCCTACACGGGCGCCGCCCGACGCCGGCCGGCCGGCCGTCTGTCAGTCGACGATCAGCAGGCTGGCGCCGTTCGGGGCGCTGGAGCGGTGGGCCTCGGCGTCGTCGGCGACCTGGTAGCTGCCGCCCGGGCCGGTGACCACGACGCGGCCGTCGTCGAGGGTGGTGACGAGCTCGCCGGCCAGGACGTACAGCACGTGTCCCTTGCGGCACCAGTGGTCGGCGACGTACCCGGGGCTGTAGTCCACCCGGCGGACCCGGACGCCGCCGAAGTGCTGCACCCGGCTGGTCACCTCGCCGCTCTCGCCCGGCTTGCGCTCCTCGGGGACGTGACTCCAGTCGGTGGCGGTGAAGGGGAAGCCGGTGAGATGCATGGCGTCACAATACCCCGCTCGTCACCGGGCAGGCAGTCAAGTTCCGGCGTCAGCCGCTGAGTTGGCCGTGCCTACGCCCCGGCCACCGACAGCACGATCTTCCCGGTGGTGCGGCCCTGCTCGCCCAGCCGGTGGGCGTCGGCGGCCCGCTCCAGCGGCAGCACGGTGTCGACCAGGACCCGCAGCCGGCCGGACTCGACCAGCCGGGAGACCTCGAGCAGGCCCTGCCGGTCCGGCTCGACCAGCATGAAGACGGCCCGGACGCCCGCAGCCGCGGCCTCGGCGAGCGGGAAGGCATCGGTCGGCGGCTCGATGGAGACCAGGGTGCCGCCGGGGCGCAGCGACCGCAGGGAGCGGGACCAGCTGGCGCCGCCGATCGGGTCCAGTACGAGGTCGACGTCGCGGACGGACTCGGCGACGTCCTGGGTGCGGTAGTCGACCAGTTCGTCCGCGCCGAGCCCGCGCAGCAGCTCGTGCTTGGCGCTGCTCGCGGTGCCAATCACGTACGCCCCGCGGGCCTTGGCGATCTGGACGGCGAGGTGGCCGACCCCGCCCGCGGCGGCGTGGACCAGCACCCGCTGCCCGGGGCGCAGGTCGGCGGTGTCCACCAGGGCCTGCCAGGCGGTGAGGGCGGCGAGCGGCAGGGCGGCCGCCTCCAGGTGGCTCAGGCCCCGGGGGCGGGGCGCGAAGTGCCGGGCGGGGGCGGTGACGTACTCGGCGTAGCCGCCCGCGGGGTGCGGGAAGCGCGGCATCCCGTACACCTCGTCGCCGGGGCGGAAGATCGTCACGCCGTAGCCGACGGCCTCGACCACGCCCGAGACGTCCCAGCCGAGGGTGAACGGGGGCGTGCCGCCGGTGGCGAAGGTGCCGCGCGAACGGGTCTTCCAGTCGGCCGGATTGACGCCGGCGGCGTGCACCCGGACCAGGATCTCGCCCCGGCCCGGCTCGGGGCGGGCGGTCTCCACCAGCCGGAGCACCTCCGGGCCTCCGGCGGTGTCCTGCGAGATCGCGCGCATGGTGTCGGTCATGTGGGGGCTCCTCGGGTCGTCGGCCCGGCCGGCTGACCGGGCGCCTGGACAGCGTGCCGGTGCGCGGCGGTCCCTGGTGGCGGCGTGACGGCCACGGAGTGAAAGGATCCGGCCATGCACCACGTCGGCGTACTCGCCCTGGACGGCGTCTTCCCGTTCGAGCTCGGCATCCCGGCCCGGATCTTCGGCGCCGCCCGGGACGAGACGGGCAGTCCGCTCTACACCGTCACCACCTGCGGCCTGGACGGCCGACCGGTCCGCACCGCCGCCGACTTCGACCTCGCGGTCACCCGGGACGCGGGGCTGCTCGCCGACGTCGACACCGTCGTCATCCCGCCCTCGGAGTCGCTCGGCGCCGTTCGCGAACACGGCACCCTGCCCGAGCCGCTGCGCGCCGCGCTGGCCGCGATCCGCCCCGGCACCCGGGTCGTGGGCATCTGCACCGCGAGCTACGTGCTGGCCGCCGCCGGCCTGCTCGACCGGCGCCGGGCCACCACCCACTGGCGGGAGGCCGACCGGCTGCAGCGGATGTTCACCACCACCCGGATCGACCCGGACGTGCTGTTCGTCGACGACGGCGACGTCCTGACCTCGGCCGGGGTCGCCGCCGGCATCGACCTGTGCCTGCACCTGGTGCGCCGTGACCACGGCAGCCGGGTCGCCAACGAGGTGGCCCGCTCCTGCATCGTCCCGCCCTGGCGCGACGGCGGCCAGGCCCAGTACATCCGCCGCCCCGTCCCCGAACCCGCCGCCACCGGCACCGCCGCCACCCAGGCCTGGGCCCTGGAGCGCCTCGCCGAGCCGCTCACCCTCGCCGACCTGGCCGCCCACGCCCACACCAGCGTGCGCACCTTCTCCCGCCGCTTCCGCGAGGAGACCGGCACCACCCCCGCCCAGTGGCTCACCCGCCAGCGCCTCGACCTCGCCCGCCACTACCTGGAGACCACGGACTGGCCCGTCCCGCTGGTCGCCCAGCGTTCCGGCCTCGGCACCGGCGTTTCGCTGCGCCAGCACCTGCACGCCGCCATCGGCGTGGGGCCGCAGGCCTACCGGCGAACCTTCCGGCCGAGTTGACGCATCGTCTCTTCCACTTGGCGGCCGAGCTACGGGTGCGGCGCGCAGGCCAGCGGGTACGGCAGCGCCGGTAGTAGCAACAACCCGAGCCACCAGGACAGTTGACGCCGCCTGTCGCTGCCGGGACGGCTCAGCCGGCGGACCCGTACGGCGACCACGTCCAGCAGCGCCCGGTGCCGCCGCCGGGCCCGCCCGGCCCGGGCGCCGACGGCGGCCACCAGTGCGGCGAGCAGCGCCCCGGCCGTGGCCGGCAGCCACCAGTCGTGGGTGTGCGGCAGCACCGGCCCGGTCGGTTCGAGGTGGGGGAGCGGGCCGATCAGTCCGGCCGGCTCGTGCGCGGCGGGCTCGACGGCGTGGTGCGCGGCGAGCACCAGGGAGACGGTGAAGGAGGCCATCAGCGCCAGCCACAGGGCCGCGCCGAGCGCGGGGCGGCCTGGAGCCGGGCGGCGGCGGCCAGCCGGCAGGGCAGCAGCACGCCGGTCACGGCCAGGTGGAGGCCGAGCAGGGCGAGCGTCACTCGGCGTCCCGGGACTTCACCTGTTCGAGGGCGGTGAGCAGCGCCGACGCCTCGTCCCCGCTCATCCGGTCGACGAAGTGCAGCAGCGCGCCGGCCCGGTCGGGGCTGGTCTCCAGCGCCTGGTGCATCAGCCGGGCGGTGTACGCCTCCCGGCTGCAGGTCGGCTCGTACACCCAGGCGCGGCCGACCTTGCCCCGGCGCAGCCAGCCCTTGGTGTGCAGGATGTCCGCGACGGTGGTCACGGTGGTGTACGCGACCGGCCGCTGCTGCTGGAGGTCGTCGACCACCTCGCGCACTGTGGCCGGACGGCCCCAGGACCAGAGCCGGTCCATGATCTCGGCCTCGAGATCGCCGAAACCCCGTAGCACCGCCCTCGTCTCCCTCACCGAACCGAACCGAACCGAACCGACCCACCGGCCGCCGGAGCCCTTCGCCCGCCGGAACGCGGCCCATTACGGCGAGAGCGCCTCCCGGCGAGCCGTGCGGCCGGGATGCCGTCGAGTTCGCCGCCGTGAGCTGCTCAACTTTATATGTCGGTCAACTATATATGTCGCGAGCGGATGCACGGTGCCCCCCCGGGTTTGGTCAAGGTTCTACAAAGCTGTCGAAGATCAGCCGAAAAGGTGACGCCGACCGGTTACGGCGGGTCTATGCTTTTGGAGGTTTGAAAAAGGCACCTCGTTCGGTGAGGCGTCTTCACGGACACAGGCCACTGACCCGACGACGTCGAGAGACGCCCAGGTTCAGGACAGGTCTTCCCGAGTTAAGGGTTGACCCCAAGTGGCTTCCGGCCGATCCGGCTGGACACGCCGTGGAGTGCCAAAGCTCTGACGAGTTGGGGTGTACCGGTCCATCGCTGGCCGGTGTGCTCCTTGCCGTGTCGCGACGCGGCGCACAGACGGTGCGCCCCCGACCGGGAGGAGGCGAGAGACATGGACTGCAGTAGTCCGGGCCACAGTAGCCCCTACCCCCGCATGCTCTCGAACACCTCCGGCACGCGGTAACAACCTTCCCTGCGCGTTCACCCGGTGCTTCGTCCTGTGCTCAACCACGCCTGGACGCAAGTCGCCTGACGCATCGTCATGCCCGCACGGCCGCCGCCGCTCAGCGTCGCCGTACGGAGCGGATGCCGTGCGCCCGCAGGGAGGACGCTGCTGCGTGCCCCCTGTCGCCCTCTCAAGGAAGAGGGCAGGGAGGCCCCGCCATGACCAACGTGACGCTGGACCCGAAGGTTTCCACGGTCCCCGCCGCCCAGACCGCCGTGCTCGACGACGCCCACGTCGGCGACATCAAGGGCGCGCTCGGCACCATCCGGCTCGACGACACCACCCCCCGCAGCGGGCTCTCCGCCCGGCTGAAGACCCTGCTCGCGATCATCGGCCCCGGCCTGATCGTGATGGTCGGCGACAACGACGCCGGCGCCTTCTCCACCTACGGCCAGGCCGGGCAGAACTACGGCACCCAGCTGCTGTGGACGCTGCTGATGCTCGTCCCGGTGCTGTACGTCAACCAGGAGATGGTGCTGCGCCTGGGCGCCGTGACCGGCGTCGGCCACGCCCGCCTCATCCTGGAGCGGTTCGGAAAGTTCTGGGGCGCGTTCAGCGTCATCGACCTCTTCCTGCTCAACGCCCTCACCCTGGTCACGGAGTTCATCGGCGTCACGATGGCGGCCGGATACCTCGGGCTGCCGAAGGCCGCCTCGGTGGTGCTGGCGGCCGCGATCATCATCGCCTCGGCCTTCACCGGCTCCTTCCAGCGCTTCGAGCGGGTGGCCATCACGCTGTGCGTCGGCTCGCTGCTGCTGGTGCCGATCTACTTCATGGTCCACCCCAAGACCTCGCAGATGGCCCACGACTTCGTGACGCCGGTGCTGCCCGGCGGCTCCGGCCAGCTCGCGGCCGTGATGCTGGTCATCATCTCCATCGTCGGCACCACCGTCGCCCCCTGGCAGCTGTTCTTCCAGCAGTCGTACGTCATCGACAAGCGGATCACCCCGCGTTTCATGAAGTACGAGAAGGTCGACCTGTGGATCGGCATCGCGATCGTGATCGTCGGCGCCGCCGCGATGATCGGCCTCACGGCAGCGGCCTTCGCGGGCACCGACGGCTTCGGCCAGTTCTCCGACGCGGCCGCCGTGGCCAAGGGCATCGAGGACAAGGCCGGCCACCTGGCGGGCGTGCTGTTCGCCATCGCGCTGCTGGACGCCTCGATCATCGGCGCCTTCGCGGTGTCCCTCTCGACCGCCTACGCGATCGGCGACGTGTTCGGCATCAAGCACTCGCTGCACCGCGGGGTCAAGGGCGCCAAGGGCTTCTACGCGGTGTACGCGGGCCTGGTGGTGGTCGCGGCGGCGATCACCCTGCTGTCCAACGCCTACACTCAGGGCCTGATGACCCAGTTCGTCCAGGTGCTGGCCGGCGTGCTGCTGCCCTCCGCGACGGTCTTCCTGCTGCTGCTCTGCAACGACAAGGCCGTGCTCGGCCCGTGGGTCAACGGCCCCAGGACCAACGCCTTCACGGGCGCCGTGGTCGGCGTGCTGGTCACGCTGTCGCTGATCCTGACCGCCTCGGTGGTCTGGCCGGACATCAGCTCGGACGCGATCCTGTGGATCATGGCCGGCTGCGGGATCGCGGGCGTCCTGGTCGCCGGGTACTTCTTCCTCTTCGGCCGCAAGGGCACCAAGGAGGACCCGATCGACCGCACCGGCCGCGAGGACTGGCGGATGCCGCCGCTGGAGACGCTCGCGAAGCCGGTGATGTCCACCGCCCGCAAGGTCGGCATGGGCGCCCTGCGCGCCTATCTGCTGATCGCGATGATCATGGTCATCATCAAGATCGTGCAGACCGCGCTGAACCACTGAACCACCGGTCGCAGCCCGTACGGACGGGGGGTGAGCAGCGGCTCGCCACCCGTCCGTTCCGTTTGCCCGCGCTTCCCTGCCCGCTTTCGGCCGCGACCCCGCGGATCCCCTGGAGGAGGTGCCGTCGTGCACACCCTGACCACCGTCGAGTTCCTGGTCCGGCTCGCCACCGGCGTCGCCTGCGGCGCGCTGATCGGCGTCGAGCGCCAGTGGCGCGCCCGGATGGCCGGCCTGCGCACCAACGCCCTGGTCGCCGCCGGCGCCACCCTGTTCGTCCTGTACAGCGAGGCGGCCGGCGACACCGGCAGCCCCACCCGGGTCGCCTCCTACGTCGTCTCCGGCATCGGCTTCCTCGGCGGTGGCGTCATCCTGCGCGACGGCGCCGGCGTGCGCGGCCTCAACACCGCCGCCACGCTGTGGTGTTCGGCCGCCGTCGGGGTACTGGCCGCCTCCGGCAAGCTCGACCTCGCCGTCCTCGGCACCCTCGCCGTGCTCGCCGTCCACCTGGTGCTGCGCCCGGCCGGCCGGCTGCTCGACCGGGCCCCGCAGTCCGGCAGCGACCCGGACTCCACCTCCCGGGCCACCGTCCACCTCGAGTGCGACCGCAAGTCCGAGACCCACATCCGTGCCCTGCTGCTCCAGGCCCTGACCGCCTCCGGCCTCGCCCCCACCGGCCTGCGCGCCCGCCGCACCGACCAGGGCGACGCCACCAGCCTGCGGGCCACCGTGGCGATCAGCGGGCAGGTCGCCCCGGCGCTCGAGCTGGTGGTCACCCGGCTTTCGCTGGAGCCCGGCGTACGGGACCTCCACTGGCACCTGGACGACGAGTCGGAGGAGCCCGGCAACCCGGCCCTGGCCTGACAGGCCCTGGTGTAGAACGGAAGGACCGTCACGCGAACCTTCCCGGAGGCCCGATGCTGAAAGTCGACCCGGAGCACGGGCCGCTGGTGCCGATGCTGCTGGTGCTGACCGTGGTCACCGGCGTGGTGGACGCGGTCAGCTACCTGGCGCTGGGGCACGTCTTCGTCGCCAACATGACCGGCAACGTGGTCTTCCTGGGCTTCGCCCTGGCCGGTGCCCCGGGCCTGTCCGCCACCGCCTCGCTGGCCGCCCTCGCCGCCTTCCTGCTCGGCGCCCTGGCCGGCGGCCACCTCTCCCGGTACCTGCCCGGCCACCGGGGCCGGCTGCTGACCGTCGCCGTCGCCGTCCAGGCGGTGTTCGTCGCCGTGAGCGTCCTCCTGGCGGCGGCGGCCGGCCACACCTCCGGGGGCGCCCGCTACCCCCTGATCGTCGTGCTCGCCTTCGCCATGGGCGGCCAGAACGCGGTGGTCCGTGCGCTGAAGGTCCCCGACCTCACCACCACCGTGCTCACCATGACCCTCACCGCCCTCGCCGCCGACCGCACCGGACTCCGCCGCCTCGCCTCGGCCGTCTGGATGTTCGCCGGCGCCCTCCTCGGCGCCCTCCTGGTCCTCCACGCCTCCGTCCCCACCGCCCTGGCCCTGGCCCTCGCCCTGCTGGTCGCCGTCGCCGCCCTCATCCACCACGCGGCCAGGCCCACCCCGGCCCCGGCCTGGACCCAACGCCGTTGAGGGTCAGTCCTCCAGGCGGTTCTCCGCGCGGCCGCTCCAGAGTGGTTCCAGGCGGGCCCAGGCGGAGGTCCAGTCGGCTTCGGCGCGGCGGTCGAGGACGTGCAGGCGCAGGCGCAGCGCGAAGACGAGGAGGGCGAGCAGGGTGAGGAGGCCGCCGGCGCCGGTGCAGGCGGCGGAGACGGCGAGGGCGGCGCGGTTGACCGGGGGAGTCGTGGCGTTGCCGGCCGGATCGACCCAGATGGGGACGACCGTTCCGGCGGTGGCCGTGCGCGGGGCCAGCGCGGTGCCGGTGTGCCGGGTGGCTCCGGGGTAGGTCCAGGAGGCCTCGACGTCGATCCGGTTGTCGTAGCCGCCGGAGAAGCGGCTTCCGGTGACGCCACCGTGTTCGGTGGCGGCGGCGGTCACGACGGCGTCGACCCGGTGCAGCCGTGCCCGCTCGGCGTCGGCCCGGGGCGCGGTGGTGCGGTAGAGCAGCAGCGCGCCGCCGACGGCGAGGGCGGTGGCCAGCAGCCCGCCGAGGACGGTGAGCAGCCAGGCGCGGGCGCGGGCCCGGTCGAGGGGGCGGGCCAACGGTTCGTGCCGGGCACCGAAGGCCCGCCGCAGCCGGCGGCCGGTTCGCCGCGGGAGCGACGCGGGCCGTGCTGGGCGGGATGTGCTGGACACGCTGAACTCTCCTCAACGACGCGGATGCGTACGGGGGTTTCGTTACCCAATCTCCACCCGAGCGCCCCCTCCGCACAAGAGTGGTGCGGGCGCGTAGTACCGCCGGCCCCGGCCACCCGGGACGTTCGGCCCTCGGCAGCCGGTGCCGGTGCGGGCAGGGTGGAGTCCGGCCGCGCTCCCCGTGCCTGGGCGCGGTGCCGGCCCGGTCGGACCGTGGGGGTTCCGCCCGGCGCCGCGGAGCAGGGGGCGGTCGTGGGGGCCGCCTCCTGCCCGCCCAGTCCCGGGAGTTGACGTTTCGCCAGGTCAACGCCGTATTCTTCCCGGCTATACACTCGGTGTATATCCCTGGTGTATGGTCCTCCCCATGAGTGTTCCTCTGACCCTCCTCGGGCTGCTGGAGCGGGAGCCGAGTCACGGCTACGACCTCAAGCGCGACTACGACTCCCTCTTCGGCCGGGGCAAGCCCCTCCCGTACGGCCAGGTGTACGCGACCCTCGGCCGACTGGCCCGCGACGGCAAGGTGATGGCCGGTGAGGCCGAACCGGGCGACGGGCCCGAGCGCAAGCGCTACGTCATCACCGAGGCCGGGGCGACCGAGTTCGAGACCTGGCTCCAGGACCCGGTCGCGCCCGAACCCAACCTGCAGTCGGTGCTGTTCACCAAGGTGGTGCTGGCCCTGATGCTGGGCCGCGACGCCGAGACGTACCTGGACACCCAGCGCGCCGCCCACCTGCGCCGGATGCGCGAACTCACCGAACTGCGCCGCACCGGCGCCCTGGTGGACGCCCTGCTCGCCGACCACGGCCTGTTCCACCTGGAGGCCGACCTGCGCTGGATCGACCTGACCGTCGCCCGGCTCGACGCGCTCGCCACGGAGGTGCGCTCATGACCACGGTGATCGAGGCCCGCGACATCGCCCTCGCCTTCGGCGAGACCCCCGCGCTGCGCGGAGCAAGCCTGTCCGTCCAGGCCGGCGAGGTGCTCGCCGTCATGGGCCCCAGCGGCTCCGGCAAGTCGACGCTGCTGCACTGTCTGGCGGGCATTCTGGTGCCCGACGCGGGCGAGGTGCTGTTCGACGGGCAGCGGGTGGACCGCATGGGCGAGGCCCAGCGCAGCGCCCTGCGCCGCGACAGGTTCGGCTTCGTCTTCCAGTTCGGCCAGCTGGTGCCGGAGTTGACGGCCGAGGAGAACGTGGCCCTGCCGCTGCTGCTGAACGGCGTGCGCCGCGGCTCCGCGCTGGCCCAGGCCCGCCCCTGGTTCGCCCGGCTCGGCCTGGACGGCCTGGAGCGGCGCCGCTCCGGCGAGTTGTCCGGTGGTCAGGCCCAACGCGTCGCCCTCGCCCGCGGGTTGGTGGCCCGTCCGCAGGTGCTGTTCGCCGACGAGCCGACGGGTGCGCTGGACTCGCTGACCGGTGAGCAGGTGATGGAGCTGATGGTCACCTCGGCCCGGGAGCAGGGCACCACCGTCATCCTGGTCACCCACGAGCCGAGGGTCGCCTCGTACGCCGACCGCGAGGCGATCGTCCGCGACGGCCAGGCCCGTACGCTCTCCGCCGGATCGGTGGCCCCGTGATCCCCTTCTCGCTCCGGCTGGCCGTCAGCGGCGGCCGCGAGGCCGTGGCCCGGCTGCTGATGATCGCGGCGGCGGTCGCGATCGGGGTCGGACTGCTGCTGTCCACCTTCTCCAGCCTCAACGCGATCGACCGCGCCAACGAGCGGCAGCTCTGGATGAACACGGGCGCCAAGGGCGCGACCGCGGCCGCCGCGGCGGATCCGCTGTGGTGGGGCGCCCGGATGGACTACTACCGGGGGAAGACCGTCTTCCGGGCCGACCTCGCCCCGACCGGTCCCACCTCTCCCGTGCTGCCCGGCCTGAGCCGGCTGCCCGCGCCCGGCGAGTACTACGCCTCGCCCGCGCTGCAGGAGCTGCTGCGCGACTCCCCGGCCGTCGAGCTGGGGGACCGCTTCCCGGGGCGCCTGGCCGGCACCCTCGGTGACGACGCGCTCCCCTCCCCGGACACCCTGGCGCTGGTCGTCGGCCGCACCGCCGACGAGGTCAAGGCCCTGCCGAGGGCCCACACCGTCACCAGCCTCGCCACCGCGATGCCCGACGACTGCGAACAGGACTGCTACGGCGGGGGCGTGCACGGGGACCGGATGGTCCTGGTGCTCACCGTGGTGGCCGCCGCGCTGATCTTCCCGGTGCTGATCTTCATCGGCACCGCGACCCGGCTGTCCGCCGCCACCCGGGAGCAGCGCTACGCCGCGATGCGCCTGGTCGGCGCGACCCCCGGACAGGTGACGGTGATGTCGGCGGTGGAGTCCACCGTGGCCGCGGTGATCGGCACGGCCGTCGGCTTCGGCCTGTACTTCGTGCTGAAGCCGGTGGTTGCCGAAGTGCCGTTCACCGGCGACCGCTTCTTCGCCGCCGATCTGAGCCTGACCCTGCCGCAGATCGCCGGGACGCTGCTGGGCGTGCCGGTGGCGGCCGCGCTCGCCGCCCGGTTCGCGCTGCGCCGGGTCACCGTCTCGCCGCTCGGAGTCTCCCGCCGGGTCACCCCGAAGCCGCCGAGCGCCTGGCGGGTGACGCCGCTGGTGGCCGGCCTCGTCGAGCTCGGCTACTTCGTCGGCGGCAAGCCGGCGACCACCAACGGGCAGTCCGCGGCGTACCTGACCGGCTTCGTGCTGGTGATGCTCGGCCTGGTGGTCGCCGGTCCGTGGCTCACCATGGTGACCGCCCAGGCGGTGGCCCGGCGGACCAGCCGGCCAGCCTCGCTGATCGCGATGCGCCGCCTGTCGGACGACCCGAGGGCGGGCTTCCGTTCGGTCGCCGGCCTGGTGCTGGCGCTGTTCGTGACCACCGGGACCCTGGCCATCATGGGCACCATCAACGCGAACCAGGCCACGCTGAACGGCGCTCCCGAGGTGCGCAAGGCGATCGTGGACACCCCGTTCGGCAACAAGGAGGACGCGGCCCTGCTACCGGCGGTGCCCGACCGGGTGTTGGCACAGGCCCACGCCGTCCCCGGATTCCAGGGGATCGCCCTGGTGCACGACAACCCGGCCGGGATCGGCGCGCACCAGCTGGGCGAGCGGCGGTTCGTGCCCAGCCTGGTGAGCTGCGCGGAACTCGCGCAGATCCCCGTGGTCGGCCACTGCGCCCCCGGCGCCACCGTCGCGGCGGTCGATCCCTACCAGCTGCTCGACCTGACGGACGGTAGCGGGCACGAGTGGCCGGCCGCACCGATCTCCGCGGCGGAGGCGGCCGAGCTCCCGGTACGGATGCTCTACGCGACCACCGACGGCTCGGAGGAAGCCAAGGAGCAGCTGCGGACCCTGTTCATGAAGGAGTTCCCGACCTACGAGCCGCGGTTGGCCGAGGACTGGGCCTCCGAGGGGCAGAAGAAGCTCCAGGGCTGGCGGCAGCTGGCGAACGTGGTGCTGCTGACCACCCTGCCGATCGCCGGGTGCAGCCTCGCGGTGAGCGTGGTGGCCGGACTGTCCGACCGCCGACGGCCGTTCGCGATGCTGCGGCTCAGCGGCGCGCCGCTGCGGCTGCTGCGCAGGGTGGTCGGACTGGAGAGCGCGCTGCCGCTGCTGGTGGTGTCGGCGCTGGCGATCGGCACGGGCTTCGCGGCGGCGGCGATGTTCCTCAAGGCGCAGATGGACTACGGCCTGGTGTCCCCGGACCTCACCTACTACGGGCTGACCGGCTTCGGGCTGGTCGCCTCGCTGGGGATCATCGCCTCGACCCTGCCGCTGCTGGCGAGGATCACCGGGCCGGAGGCGGCCCGCAACGGCTGAGCCCCGCACCGGAGTCGGCCGCCCCGTCGCCCGTGGATCAGCGGGCGACGGGGTAGCCGTGCGTCCCGTCCCGCCGTACGCCGTCCAGCCCGGGCAGCCAGCTGCCGAGCACCAGCGCGGACGGGTAGAACATCGGCTCCGGCAGCGCGTCCACCGCGAAGCGCTCCCAGCCGGCGCAGGCGTGCGGCTCGGTGACCACCGCCTCGGCCAGGCTCGGCGGCGCCAGCACGGCGGCGGTCAGCCGGGGCCGGCCGAGCTCGTGGTCCAGGTGCACGGCGAGCACCCGCATCGCCTCGGCGGGCAGCACGATCCCGGTCTCCTCGGCGAGTTCGCGGGCCGAGGTCTGCTCGAAGGACTCGCCCGGGTCGACCTTGCCGCCGGGCAGGCTCCAGGTCGGCGGCTCACCGGCCGTGGTGCGGCGGCCGATCAGCACCCGGCCGTCCCCGGTGGGCACGATGATCCCGGCGCCGAGCAGCGGTGCGGGTGCTGATGCGGTGGTCAAGTGGCCATCTCCTTCGGGTGGTTACCAGTTGGCGCGCTCGTAGTCCTTGAGGAAGCAGCCGTACAGGTCCTCGCCGGCCTCGCCGCGCACGATCGGGTCGTACACCCGGGCCGCGCCGTCGACCAGGTCGAGCGGGGCGTGGAAGCCCTCGTCGGCGAGCCGCATCTTGTCCGGGTGCGGTCGCTCGTCGGTGATCCAGCCGGTGTCCACGGCGGTCATCAGGATGCCGTCGCTCTGGAACATCTCCTGCGCGCTGGTGCGGGTGAGCATGTTGAGCGCGGCCTTGGCCATGTTGGTGTGCGGGTGACCGGCGCCCTTGTAGCCGCGCGAGAAGACGCCCTCCATCGCGGAGACGTTGACCACGTACTTGCGGCGGGACGCGGAGGCGGCCATCGCCGGGCGCAGCCGGCTGATCAGGATGAACGGCGCGGTGGAGTTGCAGAGCTGGACCTCGAGCAGCTCGACCGGGCCGACCTCGCTCACGGTCTGCACCCAGCTGTTGGTGTCCGCGAGGTCGGGCACCAGGCCTCCGGCGTCGATCGCGGTGCCGGCCTCGATCCGGGCCGGGGTGGCGGAGCCGGTGACCAGGGCGAGCGAGGTGACGTCCTCGGCGGCCAGCCGCCGTTCGCCGCCGGTCGCCTGGTGGGGGAGGGCGGGCAGGTCGACGCTGCCGCTGTTGAAGCGGCCGATGGTGGTGGCCTGCGGCAGCTCACCGGCCGGCAGCGGGGCGGACTCGGCGTTGACCAGCTCGCGGTAGGACTCCGGCGGGCGGCGGACGGTCTGCGCGGCGTTGTTGATCAGGATGTCCAGCGGGCCGTCGGCGGCGACCTCGTCCGCCAGGGCCATCACCTGCGCGGGGTCGCGCAGGTCGATGCCGACGATCTTGAGGCGGTGGATCCACTCGGCGCTGTCCGGCATCGCCTTGAAGCGGCGGATCGCGTCGTTGGGGAAGCGGGTGGTGATGGTGGTGTGGGCGCCGTCGCGCAGCAGCATCAGCGCGATGTACATCCCGATCTTGGCCCGGCCGCCGGTCAGCAGCGCGCGCTTGCCGGTGAGGTCGGCCCGGGCGTCCCGGCGGGACCGGTTCAGGACCGCGCACTTCTGGCACAGGTTGTGGTAGAAGGCGTCGACCTCGACGTACCGGTCCTTGCAGATGTAGCAGGAGCGCGGCCGCTCCAGGATGCCGGCGATCTCGGTGGTGGTGACGGTGGTCAGACCGAAGGCGCCGGCCGTCTCGTCGTCGATCCGGCTCGGGGCGCCGGTCGCGGTGCGGGCGGTGACCGCGCGGTCGTTGGCCGTCTTGCGGGCCCGGGTCTCCTGGCGGCGGCGCTGCTTGAGGGTCCGGAATATGCCGCCGACCGCCTTGCGGACGGTGATCGCGTCCGGGTGGTCGACGTGCAGCTGGTCGAGCTCCGCGAGCACCTCCAGGCAGAGCCGCAGCCGCTCGGCGTCGAGGCCGGGACCGTAGTCGATCTCCTCCCCGCTCAGACCCTGCTCGATGTCGATCTGCTCGATGCTCACGCCCGCTGCCGCTTTCCCAGTCGCCTCGCCGTTACCGCGTGAATGCTACGGGAGCGGTACCGGCCGGGGCGAAAAGTTGATCTGGGGCCGGGTGTTTGGAGGATCCTCCATGTCTACGCGCGGAGCATTGATCATGCTTTGTGCACAGCACCAGCAATGCTCCTCGAACTGGCTTTTGACCCCGCGCTCACGGAGAATCGAATGCTGGGTGCAGGGCGCCCGAGTGCGCCCCGGCGGCCCTGCCGCACCCGCACCCGAGGTGTAATTTCTCCCAGCCAGAGAGCCCATTCATGCGTTTCCTGAACGACCTCAAGCCCTCGTACGACCTGACGTACGACGACGTCTTCATGGTCCCGAGCCGTTCCGCCGTGGGCTCCCGGCAGGGCGTCGACCTCTCCTCGAACGACGGCACCGGCACCACCATCCCGCTCGTCGTCGCCAACATGACCGCCATCGCCGGCCGCCGGATGGCCGAGACCGTCGCCCGTCGCGGCGGCCTGGTCGCCATCCCGCAGGACATCCCGACCGAGGTCATCGCCGACGTCATCTCCTGGGTCAAGCAGCGCCACCTGGTGGTCGACACCGCGATCACCCTGACCCCCGGCGCCACCGTCGCCGAGGCGCTCTCGTTGCTGCACAAGCGCGCCCACGGCGCCCTCGTGGTGGTCGAGGACGGCAAGCCGGTCGGCGTGGTCACCGAGTCCGACTGCCAGGGCGTCGACCGCTTCACCGGCCTCGCCGACATCATGTCCCGCGACCTGCTGGTGCTGGAAGAGGACATCGACCCGCGCGCGGCCTTCGACAAGCTCACCGAGGCCCACCGCAAGCTCGCCCCGGTCGTCGACCGCGACGGCAAGCTGGTCGGCATCCTCACCCGCAAGGGCGCGCTGCGCGCCACCCTGTACACCCCGGCCGTGGACGCGAACGGCAAGCTGCGGATCGCCGCCACCGTCGGCATCAACGGCGACGTCGCGGGCAAGGCCAAGGCGCTGATCGAGGCCGGCGCTGACGTGCTGGTGGTCGACACCGCGCACGGCCACCAGGAGAGCATGATCAGCGCGCTGCGCGCGGTGCGCGGCCTGGACCCGCAGATCCCGATCGTGGCCGGCAACGTGGTCTCCGCCGCCGGTGTCCGCGACCTGGTCGAGGCGGGCGCCGACATCCTGAAGGTCGGCGTCGGCCCGGGCGCCATGTGCACCACCCGGATGATGACCGGCGTCGGCCGCCCCCAGTTCTCCGCCGTCCTGGAGTGCGCCGCCGAGGCCCGCCGGCTCGGCAAGCACGTCTGGGCCGACGGCGGCGTGCGCCATCCGCGCGACGTCGCCATGGCGCTGGCCGCCGGTGCCTCCAACGTGATGATCGGCTCCTGGTTCGCCGGGACCTACGAGTCCCCGGGCGACCTGCAGACCACCGCCGACGGCCGCCAGTACAAGGAGAGCTTCGGCATGGCCTCGGCCCGCGCCGTGAGCAACCGCACCGCCCAGGACTCCTCGTACGACCGGGCCCGCAAGGCGCTGTTCGAGGAGGGCATCTCGCACTCCCGGATGTTCCTCGACCCGGCCCGCCCGGGCGTGGAGGACCTGATCGACTCGATCGTGGCCGGCGTGCGCAGCTCCTGCACCTACGCGGGCGCCAACACCCTGGAGGAGTTCCACGAGAAGGCGATCGTGGGCGTCCAGAGCGCGGCGGGCTACGCCGAGGGCAAGCCGCTGCACTCCAGCTGGGCCTGACCGCCCGGGTCCGTTCCGTCGGGCGCTCCGCTGAGCGGGGCGCCCAGGCTCTCGTCGGCCGTCCGGTTCCTCGCTTCGGGGGGCCGGGCGGCCGTGGCCGTGCCGGGGGCGTCCGGGTGCCTGGTACCGGTTGCGGTGTCGGCGTGCCCGCCGCAGCCGTCGGACGCCGGCAGCGGCAGCAGCAGGGCGTGGCCGAGCAGCCCGACCGAGCCGTCCAGTGCCGCGGCGAACGCCCGGGCCGCGGCCGGGAGCCGGCGCAGCTCCCACAGCGCCTGGACGGCGGACCAGGCCCCTTCGCGGGCGGCCTCGACCGACCAGGCGCCGAGCAGGTGGGTCAGCGGCTCGGCGCACCCCGGCAGCTCGGGCGTGGGCAGCAGCTGCTCCCGGACGGCCGACTCCACCCCGGCGAGCACCCCGTTGATCCGGTGGTAGTCCTGCTCGACGTCGGCCGGCTCGCAGCCCCGGCGACGGCACAGGTCCACCACCGCCAGCGGCAGGTCGTGCTGGATGTGGGCGTTCATCCCGGCCAGCGCGAACTGCAGCGGGTGCACACCCGGGTGGGCGCGCAGCGCGAACAGCGGCCGCCAGCAGGCGGGCGGTTCCTGGCCGGCCGCGTCGGCGGCCACGGCCAGCAGGTACCGTCCGGCGAACACCGCGTCCAGCTCGGCCATCGCCGGCGGGTCGGCGAAGTACCCGTCCGCGAGCCGGTCGCGGACCGCCTCCGTGACGGTGAGGTAGAGCCGGTTGAAGACCGCCACCCCGTCGGCGAGGGGCAGGGCCGCCGAGATCTCCCGCAGCCGGCCGACCACCTCCTCGACGGTCACCGGTGTACGGGCCGTCGCCGGTGTAGCGGCCGTTCCCGCACGGGCCGTCGCCGCTTGGGCCGTCGCCGCTTGGGCCGTCACCGTGCGGGTCGTTGCTGAACCGGGCATGCGCCACCCTCCGATCGTGCACTGATCGCATCATCGTGGCAGCGTGGAGATGTGCCCGGTGGGCGCGGCGCGCGTCCGTCGAGCCGGTGTCACACGATCAGGCCGACCGTTCCTAATCAGTGAGCAGGAGTGAGTCTTGGACCCACGTCCCGGCACTGCGCGCATCCCGAACGGTTTTGGGTGCGCTGGTCGCCCGCGTTCTCGTTGTCCCCGTTCGGGCGCGCAGCTCGCGGCTACGGTCCGTGACGGGGCGGCGGGTTTCCTCACGCCCCCAGACGCCCGGTCCGGCCTGGACGGTCCGATGCCCACGACGATCACTCCGGTCGTCGTGGGGCGGTGCCGTCCGTCGCCGGATCGGGTGCCCGAGGGCGCGTCGCCCGATCGCGATGCTCGCGGCATCGTGCCGGGTGGTCCTACGAGTGGGCGTCGCAAGCGGCCGCTGCCAGTGCTGCGCCCCCCATTGAGAGGTGTAGGCCGGGTCCACCGCGACGATGACCATGTCCAACTCGGCGGCCATAGACACGAGCCGGGCGCGGAGTCTGCCAGTGGGGACGCCCGAGACGATCTGCCGGACCCTCTTCTTGCGGCCGTGTTTCTCGCGAGTGGTATCGGCGGTGAAGTCCAGGTTCTCCAGGCCGATCGCCCTCACACCGCACCGCTTCGCCCAGTTCAGGAGCCGGGTGATGGCGTGGCGGATCTGCGCGTCGCGGTGGCTTGCGGCGCCGGAGAGGTCGTAGTGGAACCGGCGGGGCTCGCCGACCGGGTTGCCATGGCGGTCGAGGTGCCAGGCCGCGAAGTGGTCGGCGGTGGTGTCCACCCCGACCATCCCGGCCGCCCGGGCCGCCTCCAGCGGCATCGTCCGCACCACCGGCCGGGTCCAGGAGGCATCCAGGTACCACCGCCCCCGCCGCACGTCCAGATGGATCCGGTACGCCACCGCCCGATTGCCCTCGATCCGGTCGGCCCACTCGGTGTGCCGGGCAGTTCGCAACCCCTGCGCGAACGGGAGCGGACCGTGACGTGACTCCGCCCCGGCTTTGTCGATGTCCCACCTCCTGACTGGCCTCTGACCGTGATCGACCGTCGCACCCTGATCACCGGCTTCGCCGCGGCCCCCGCCCTCGGCGCCCTCGGCGCCGCCGTGGGGAGCACCACCGCGAGCGCCGTCGACCGCTACCCCTCCAACACGGCCCTCTACGCCGACCCGACCCTGGTCGAGGGCGTGGACCACCGCCGCCGCCACCGCCGGCACCTGATCGACGACCAGGGCCCACGGGACCGTACGGCGTTCATCCGGACCACCGTCATCGCCCCGCACGGCGGCGACATCGAGGGCGGCACCTCCGAGCTGTGCCTGGCCGTCGCCGGTCACCACCCCGCCGACCTCGCCCCGACCCCGGCCGCCGGGCCGGTGCACGACTTCTGGATGTTCGAGGGCCTGCGCCCCTCCGGCAACCGCGCACTGCACGTCACCTCGACCCACTGCGACGACACCGTGGCCCGCGCGATGTGCGCCGGCAGCCTCAACGTGCTGTCGCTGCACGGCTGCACCACCGCCACGGCCGGTCTGGAGCCCGGTGCCCGAGCCGTCGTGATCGGTGGCCTGAACTCCACCCTCCGCCGGTATCTGATGGAGGAGTTCGCCGCAGCGGGCATCCGGGCCGTGAACGTGTCCGATGAGCACGAGCTCTCCGGTCTCGACCCGGCGAACATCTGCAACCGCAGCCTGCTCGGCACGGGCGCCCAGCTGGAGCTGACCACCGAGCTGCGCGCCGCGATGTTCACCCCGGGCAGGAACACCCGGACCGACCGGGCGGCCAACACCCTGCTGCTGTTCTGGAGCTTCACGACCGCGGTCCGGTCCGCGATCCAGCGGCTGGAGGCGACCCAGCCCATCCGGTGACGGACGGCCCGCCGGCCGCGCGGCCGACAGGCCCCGTCCGTGCGTGAAGCCCTTGCACACACACCACTGAAATCAGTCGGCCCTGCGTCGACTTCAGTACTCCCAGCGCAGCGCCAGCACCGCCGCGTCGTCGGCCAGCCCGGTGGCCCCGACCCAGCCGCGGACGTCCGCGAGCAGGGCGTCCAGCAGGTCCTCCGGGTTCCCCGCAGGCAGGCGGGGCAGACGTTCCGCCAGCGGGTAGAACCGCCCCTCGGCGTCCCGGGCCTCGGACACGCCGTCAGTGTGCAGGAGCAGCAGGTCGCCGAGCCGCGGCTCGAAGCGGCCCGCCGGGTAGCCGCCGTCGGTCAGCCCGAGCAGGCCCAGCGGCGGCGCCGGGAACGGCGGCTCCAGGTCGCTCACCACGCCCGCGCGGCGCAGCAGCGGGTGCGGATGGCCGCAGTTCACGATCGTCACCGGCCCGCGGTCCGGCGCCACGTCCAGCAGCAGCGCGGTGGTGAACCGCCCGTCCTCCGACCGCGCGGTGAGCGCCGCGTCCAGTCGCTCCGCCAGTCGGGTGAGGTCGGGTTCGGTCCGCGCCGCCTCCCGGAACGCGCCCAGCACGTCCGTCGCCGTCTCCACCGCCGGCAGCCCGTGCCCCTGCACGTCGGCGAGCAGGATCCGCACGCCGACGGGGGTCTCGACGACGGCGTACAGGTCCCCGCCGATCCGTGCCTCGGCCGCCGCCGCCACGTACCGCACGGCCACCCGCAGCCGCCCGATCCGCTCCGGCGGCGGGCGCAGCAGGGCCCGCTGCGCCGCCTCGGCCACCGTCCGGACCCGGAACAGCTCCCGTTCCCGGGCCGCCACCAGGACGACGTTGGCTGCACTGGCCAGCGTCGCGGCGAGCACCGTGATCAGCGCGGTCATGTGCACTTCGGTCGGCAGATCGGTGTTGGTGGTCTCCAGCAGCCCGACCGCGAGGACGGCGATCGCCCCGGCGATCAGCGGCACCCGGGCCGTCCGGGTGGCCGCCCCGGCCAGCACCGGCGCCACCGCGAGGACGGGGGAGAGCGTCGTGCCGGGGCCGGTCACCAGGTCGGCCACGACGGCGCCGACCAGCAGCGCGAAGGCGCCGTACAGGAGCAGCCGGGTGCGTCGCGGCAGGTGCAGCGGCGGCACACCGGCGAGGCCGTCGTCGGCGGTCACAGATCCTCCAGGGCTGAGCGGGCCTACGGTCCACTCTGCTCCGCACCCCCCGCGGGCGGCACCTCGGACGAAGGCGGCCGGGCGTACCCGACTAGGCTGGGCCGCGAGATGAGACGCAAGAGCCGCCGCCCGGCCTCCCCCCTCCCGCAGCGCAACGGCGTGGACCCGGTGCACCTGCGGCTCCCGGCCGAGGGTCCCTGGCCGACCGTTCGCGCCCACCTGGTGGAGCGGCTGCCCACCGTGGCGGCCGAGCGGATCGACGCGGCGTTGCACGGGCGGGAGATCGTCGGCGAGGACGGGCCGGTCGCGCCCGACGCGCCGTTCCGGCCCGGCGCGCACCTGTGGTTCCACCGGGACCTGCCGGACGAGGTCCGCGTCCCGTTCGAGCTGGAGGTGCTGCACCGGGACGAGCACCTGGTCGTCGTGGACAAGCCGCACTTCCTGGCCACCACCCCGCGCGGCAGGCACGTGGTCGAGACGGCGCTCTCCCGGCTGCGGCACACCCTCGACCTGCCCGCGCTCAGCCCCGCCCACCGGCTCGACCGGCTCACCGCCGGCCTGGCCATGTTCGTGGTCCGGCCGGAGGACCGAGGCGCCTACCAGACCCTCTTCCGCGACCGGCTGGTCCGCAAGGAGTACCAGGCCGTCGCCCCCTACGACCCGGCGCTGAGCCTGCCCCGCACCGTCCGCAGCCACATCGTCAAGGAACGGGGCGTGATCGCCGCCCGCGAGGTCGACGCCCCGCCGAACAGCGAGAGCGGGATCGACCTGATCGACCACCGCGACGGCCTCGCCCGCTACCACCTCCGCCCGCACAGCGGACGCACCCACCAGCTGCGGCTGCACATGTGCGGGCTCGGCGTGCCGATCCTCGGCGACCCGGTCTACCCGGTGGTGCTGCCCGAACCGGCCCCGGACGACTTCCGCCGGCCGCTCCAACTGCTTTCCTCCGTCCTCGAGTTCACCGACCCGCTGACCGGCCGCGAGCGCCGCTTCGAGAGCCGCCGCACGCTGGCCGCCTGGACCGACCCCGAGGGCTGGGCCCTCGGCGCGTCCTAGGGTTCTCGGCGCGTCCTGGGTTCGTCCCGGACAGAGTCAGGCCCAGACGCCGACGCGGTGCCTGCGGTGGCGCCTCCCATGCCGCCGTCGCCGGAGCCGACCGGTTCCGGACGCCGACGATCCGGACCGGTTGGCTCCGGACACCGAGGCTTCCGAGGACGGGGGTGAGTCGGCCAGGGCCTCGTCCGACTCCTTGGCGCGGCCTTCCGGGGCTGCGGGCAGCACGTCGATCCGGCCCATCTGGCCGTGCGAGGAGTGCACCATGTGGTGGCAGTGATAGACGTACTCGCCCGGGTAGTCGCCCCAGGTCATGGCGATCCGGACGGTCTCGCCCGGATGGATCGGGATGGTGTCCTTCAGCCCGGCCTCGGCCGGGCCGACCGGCTTCCCGTCACGGTCCAGCACGCGGAACCGCACCAGATGGGTGTGGAAGGAGTGGGGGGCGTGGAAGACCCCGGCCGGTCGGCGGGTGAGGTGGTTGTGGATCGTCCAGATCTCGCTGGTGCCGACGGTCGTCCGCACGTCGGTTCGGTCCGGGTCGTACTTGCGCCCGTTGATCCTGGTGTCCGGGAAGGTCGTCAGCCAGAACTCCCGGTGCACCGTCGCCTTCGGGATCGGCGGCAGGGTGGCCAGGACGTCCGGTATCCGGCTACGGTCCTCGGCCGTCCGGGTGATGTCGAAGCGCAGCACCTCGGGCCGCTCCGTCTTCAGCGCGGCCGTGTTCTCCAGCACCACCGATTCGCCGACGGGGTAGCGGGCGAAGTCGACGACGATCTCGGCGCGTTCCGCGCCGGCCAGGGTCAGCTCGTCCAACTCCACCGGCCCGGCGAGCAGCCCGCCGTCGGAGGCTATCTGGGTGAACGGCTTGCCGTCGGCGAAGCGCAGCGATATGTGGCGGTTGGGCGAGACGTTGAAGACCCGCAGACGGTACTTGCGCGCCGCCACCTCGAAGTAGGGCCGTTCCTTGCCGTTGACCAGCATGTGCGGGCACTCGTACGGGTCGGTGTAGACCAGCCTGCCGTCCGTCTCGATCCGGGCGTCCCGGATCAGCAGCGGGATGTCGAACTCGCCGTCCGGCAGCGGCAGGCCGCTCTCGTGCGGGTCGCTGAGCAGGTAGGCGCCGGCCAGGCCGCGGTAGACGTTCTCGGCCTCCAGCTGGTGCGCGTGGTCGTGGTACCAGAGAGAGGCGGCCTCCTGTTCGTTGGGGTAGCGGTACTCGCGGGTCTCGCCGGGCTTGATGAGGGCCATCGGCAGGCCGTCGTACCGCGACCGGACATGGCCGCCGTGCAGGTGGACGGAAGTGTGCACGCGCAGGTCGTTGGTCTGCTGGACCACCACCTCCCGGCCCTTGACCGCCCGGATGGTCGGACCGGGGAAGCAGTCGCCGTAGGCCCGGACGGTGGTCAGCAGCCCCTTGACGATCTCCACCTCGGTCTCGGCCATCCGCAGCCGGTACAGGTCCGAGGAATCCGTCCGCGACACCGGACTCAGCACCGGGGGCACCCGCATGGCGTGCGCGAAGGGGACGATCCGGGCGGCGCGCCCGCTGGGCCCCGACCTGGCCTGAGCGGCCGGCAGAGCGGCTGGCTCGGTCTGGGCCAGGCTCGGCGTGAGGCCCCATGGGAGGAGGGCCACCGGGCCGCCTATGGTCGCGGCCCTGAGGAGGTCTCGTCGGTTCAGCATCCTCGGTCTCTCTGTCCGGGACCCGGCGGTCGGTGTGCCGCCGGGCAGATGGTCGCCGGCCGTGGTCGCCGGCCGCCCCGCCCAGCGGCTGCCGCGCACATGACGGCGCGGGCCTGGCGGTGGCTGAGTGTGCGGCTCGCGCCGCGCTTGGTAACCGCCCCGCTGGCTCAGTATCAGCGGGCTTCGCGCGCTCTGCATCCTGCTGGTGTCCGGCTGTGCCCGTCGTGCAAACAAGATGACAGGTCAGTGTCTTAACTATCCAATCAAGGGTACTGACTATGTATCGATGGGTAGCTGCGACGCCGGCTTGGGGC
>NZ_JBSFGK010000027.1:0-94664 GCF_053596495.1 Kitasatospora sp. NPDC001683 | reverse complement strand
GTTGACGGGCTCCGGCACGCTGCTCACCGGCTCGCGCGGGGCGGCGTTCCGACGGACGAGCTGTTGCCTCTACTACCGGATCGGGCCGGGCGCGAACCCCCCCACCCCCACAAACGCCCAGAGGCCCCCACCGGCAATCCGGCAGAGGCCTCCGTCCCCGCTTCAGCGAACTCCTCAGCGATGATCGAGCGCCGGGTTCACCGTCACCTCGACCCGCTGGAACTCCTTCAGCTCGGTGTACCCCGTGGTGGCCATCGCCCGCCGCAGCGCACCGAACAGGTTCATGGTGCCGTCGGGGGTGTGCGACGGCCCGGTCAGGATCTCCTCGGTGGTGCCGACCGTGCCGAGGTTCACCCGCTTGCCCCGCGGCAGCTCCTCGTGGACGGCCTCCATGCCCCAGTGGAAGCCCTTGCCCGGGGCGTCGGTGGCCCGGGCAAGCGCCGCACCGATCATCACCGCGTCGGCGCCGCAGGCGACCGCCTTGGGGATGTCGCCGCTGTAGCCGACGCCCCCGTCCGCGATCACGTGCACGTAGCGCCCGCCGGACTCGTCCATGTAGTCACGACGCGCCGCCGCCACGTCCGCGACCGCGGTGGCCATCGGCACCTGGATGCCCAGCACGTTGCGGGTGGTGTGGGCGGCGCCGCCGCCGAAGCCGACCAGCACACCGGCCGCGCCGGTCCGCATCAGGTGCAGCGCGGCGGTGTAGGTGGCGCAGCCGCCGACGATCACCGGAACGTCCAGCTCGTAGATGAACTGCTTGAGGTTGAGCGGCTCGGCGGCGCTGGAGACGTGCTCGGCCGAGACGGTGGTGCCGCGGATGACGAAGACGTCGACCCCGGCGTCGACGACGGCCTTGGAGAACTCGGCGGTGCGCTGCGGCGAGAGCGCGGCGGCGGTGACCACACCGGAGTCGCGGACCTCCTGGATCCGCTGCTTGATCAGCTCGGCGCGGATCGGCGCGGCGTAGATCTCCTGCAGACGGCGGGTCGCGGCGGCCTCGTCGGTGATCGCGGCGATCTCGTCGAGCAGCGGCTGCGGGTCCTCGTAGCGGGTCCACAGGCCCTCGAGGTTGAGCACGCCCAGACCGCCGAGGCGGCCGATGGCGATGGCCTGCTGCGGCGAGACCACGCTGTCCATCGGGGCGGCCAGGAACGGCAGCTCGAAGCGGTAGGCGTCGATCTGCCAGGCGATCGAGACCTCCTTCGGGTCACGCGTACGGCGGCTGGGGACGACGGCGATGTCGTCGAAGGCGTACGCCCGGCGGCCGCGCTTGCCTCGCCCGATCTCGATCTCAGTCACTTCGAGCCCTTCTGGTTTGTTGCTCCATGCCCGCCGGGTCACCCCGGCCGCCCCCAGTATCCCGTACTACCACCGGTGGCGCCCCGACGGCCCGCGCCCCGGACGCGCGGAGGGGCCCGCCGCTGCGGCGCAGCGGCGGGCCCCTCGGCCGATCGGTCCGTTCAGCGGGCCGAGTAGTTCGGCGCTTCGACGGTCATCTGGATGTCGTGCGGGTGGCTCTCTTTGAGGCCCGCCGCGGTGATCCGGACGAAGCGGCCCTTGCTCTCCATCTCGGCGATGGTGCCGGCGCCGACGTAGCCCATGGTCTGGCGCAGGCCGCCGACCAGCTGGTGCAGCACGGCCGCCAGCGGGCCGCGGTACTGCACCTGGCCCTCGATGCCCTCGGGGACGAGCTTGTCGTCCGAGGCGACCTCGGCCTGGAAGTAGCGGTCCTTGGAGTAGGAACGGCCCTGGCCGCGGGACTGCATGGCGCCCAGCGAGCCCATGCCGCGGTAGGACTTGAACTGCTTGCCGTTGATGAACAGCAGCTCGCCCGGGGACTCCTCGCAGCCGGCCAGCAGCGAGCCCAGCATCACGGTGTCGGCACCGGCGGCCAGCGCCTTGCCGATGTCGCCCGAGTACTGCAGGCCGCCGTCGCCGATGACCGGGATGCCGGCCGCCTGGCAGGCCTGGGCGGCCTCGTAGATGGCGGTGATCTGCGGGACGCCGATGCCGGCGACGACGCGGGTGGTGCAGATGGAGCCGGGGCCGACGCCGACCTTGACGCCGTCCACGCCGGCGTCGATCAGCGCCTGGGCGCCGTCCCGGGTTGCGACGTTGCCGCCGACCACGTCGACCCGGACGGCCGACTTGATCTTCTCGATCCAGGCCAGCGCGTTGTGGCTGTGGCCGTGCGAGGTGTCGACGACCAGGAAGTCCACGCCCGCCTCGACCAGGGCCTGGGCCCGGTCGAAGGCCTCGGCGCTGGCGCCGACCGCGGCGCCGACCAGCAGGCGGCCCTCGGCGTCCTTGGCCGCGTTCGGGTACTGCTCGGCCTTGACGAAGTCCTTGACGGTGATCAGGCCCTTGATCCGGCCCTCGTCGTCGACCAGCGGGAGCTTCTCGATCTTGTGGCGGCGCAGCAGCGCCATCGCGTCCTCGCCGGAGATGCCGACCTTGCCGGTGATCAGCGGCATCGGGGTCATGATCTCGCGGACCTGGCGGCTGCGGTCCGACTCGAAGGCCATGTCACGGTTGGTGACGATGCCGAGCAGCTTGCCGGCCTCGTCGGCGATCGGCACGCCGGAGATGCGGAACTTGGCGCACAGCGCGTCGGCCTCGGCCAGCGTGGTGTCCGGGCCGACCGTGATCGGGTCGGTGACCATGCCGGACTCGGAGCGCTTCACCAGGTCGACCTGGTTGGCCTGGTCCTCGACCGACAGGTTGCGGTGCAGCACGCCGACGCCGCCCTGACGGGCCATCGCGATGGCCATCCGCGCCTCGGTGACCTTGTCCATCGCCGCGGACAGCAGCGGGATGTTGACGCGGACGTTCCGGGAGACCCGGGAGGAGGTGTCGACCTGGTTCGGCAGCACCTCGGAAGCCCCGGGCAGCAGCAGGACGTCATCGAACGTGAGCCCGAGCATGGCGAACTTCTCGGGTACGCCTGCGGCGTTGTAAGACATGTGGGGAGTACCTTCCGTGGCCGGCCTAATCCGCTCGCGCCCTGAGGGAAGGGCGCGTTGATCGCTCACTCGCGCAGACCGCCGAAAGCCGGGTGGGTTGGAGGAACCTCCAAGGGAACCCCGTGCGCACCCGCAAAACTTTGGCAACCTGCCCAGGCGCCGATACCCCATGGTACTGGCACCGCGAATGTGCCCTCGTGTGCCCTTGACAACAACCCCCCACCGCGGCTCATTCCGCCCGGTCGAGCAGCTCAAGGGCTCAGGACGACTCCTCGGCGAGCGCCCGCAGCCGGCTGAGCGCCCGGTGCTGGGCCACCCGGACGGCCCCCGGCGACATCCCGAGCACCTCGCCGGTCTCCTCCGCCGACAGCCCGGCGGCCACCCGTAGCAGCACCAGTTCGCGCTGACGGGCCGGCAGGTTGGAGAGCAGTTCCTTGGCCCAGGCCGCGTCGCTGCTGAGCAGCGCCCGCTCCTCCGGGCCGAGCGCCTCGTCCGGCACCTCCGGCAGGTCGTCCTGCGGCACCACGGTCGAGCCGGGCCCGCGCATCGCGGCCCGCTGCAGATCGGCGATCTTGTGCGCGGCGATGCCGTAGACGAAGGCCTCGAACGGCCGCCCCTGGTCCTTGTACCGGGGCAGCGCGCACAGCACCGCGACGCAGACCTCCTGGGCCACGTCGTCCACGTGGTGCCGGGCCCCGCCGGGCAGCCGGACCAGCTTGGCGCGGCAGTACCGCAGCGCGAGCGGGTGGACGTAGGCGAGCAGGGCGTCGATGGCCGGGCCCTCGCCGCGCACGGCGGCCGCGACCAGTTCGCCGACCAGGGGCGAGCCGCCCGTACCGAGCACCGGCGGGCGGCCCGGAGCGGCCTCGGCGCCGGGGGCGCCGGAATCCGCGTACGACGGGTCGTGGCCCGGGTCGGAGGGCTCGGCCTCCCCCGGGTCCGCCTGGCCGGCCACACCGGCGACGTCGTCGCGCATCGGTCCATGGTGCCTGGTCGACCAGGAAAACGCGGCACCGCGTCCGGAGTTGTGCACCGGAACGTTATGCGCTGCGGCACCGTGCGGCGTGCCGCGCACCACCGGCCCCTCCTGCACCGTGCCGCCTCCCGCCCCGCCGTCCGCCGAGTGTCCTGCGGCTGCGTGGTTCGCCGCAGTGCCTGTCCGCTGGTCCCCGAGGTGCTCCACTCCTCCATGGTGCAACCTCGGGACCGTAACGTCACACGCCCGTGCGGCGCCCGCTCCGGAATTCGACGGCGGCGCGCCCGGACCGGCGCCGCCGCCGCTGGTCAGCGGACCAGGCCCCAGCGGAAACCCAGCGCCACCGCGTGCGCACGGTCGGAGGCCCCGAGCTTCTTGAACAGCCGTCGGGCGTGGGTCTTCACGGTGTCCTCGGACAGGAACAGCTCGCGCCCGATCTCGGCGTTGCTGCGTCCGTGGCTCATGCCCTCCAGCACCTGGATCTCACGCGCCGTCAGGGTCGGCGCGGCGCCCATGTCGGGGCTGCGCAGCCGGCGCGGGGCGAGCCGCCAGGTCGGGTCGGCGAGGGCCTGGGTGACGGTGGCCCGCAGCTCGGCGCGCGAGGCGTCCTTGTGCAGGTACCCGCGGGCACCGGCGGCCACCGCGAGGGCGACGCCGTCGAGGTCCTCGGCGACGGTGAGCATGATGATCCGGGCGCCCGGGTCGGCGGACAGCAGCCGCCGCACCGTCTCGACCCCGCCGAGGCCGGGCATCCGGACGTCCATCAGGACGAGATCGGAGCGGTCGGCCACCCAGCGGCGGAGGACCTCCTCCCCGTTCGTCGCGGTGGTGACCCGGTCCACACCGGGTACGGTCGCGACCGCGCGGCGAAGCGCCTCGCGGGCGAGCGGGGAATCGTCGCAAACGAGAACGGAAGTCATGACCGTCGTCCTCCGCAGCTGATCCGCGTCACGTTGAGCCTCCTGGCTGGTACGAACCTCTCCGACACGGCCGATCGGCGACGGACTTCGCACTGATCGCCCCGACTTGCCCGCGATCGTTCCCGACGTCCGGCGCCCGCTAACCGCCTCCGCACTTCCAACGACCGTCACTCGAATGAGTTACGGCCTTCAGGCCATCCCCACCACTGTACGTGGCCAACCCATTACCGATCAGCCGCAGCGCGGTGCACACGCCGCACTTTTGCGCAGCTCGCGCGCGGTCGGCGTACCACCCGCACACCGGTGCGGCGTGTCGCGCGCCCCTCGGCCACCCGATTGCCACGCCCGGGCCCAACGAAAACCCTTGCCCACTTTGCCCGTTTTTATAGCTTTCTATGGTCATTGACTGTTGTGCCGGTGTGTGGGTGACTTGTCCATGGAGTTGCCTTAAGTCATATTTCCAGGTGTCCATACCAGTGCGGGACGCCCCGCCGGGCACCGCTCGGCAGCAGCCCGCCGACACGCCCGGACGCCGCCGACCGCCTCTGAAGGGAATGAGCCATGGCAGATTTCTCCCGTCTCCCCGGTCCCAACGCGGACCTCTGGGACTGGCAGCTCTCGGCAGCCTGCCGCGGCGTGGACAGCTCGCTCTTCTTCCACCCCGAGGGCGAGCGCGGGGCGGCGCGCAGTTCGCGCGAGGCCAGCGCCAAGGAGGTGTGCATGCGCTGTCCGGTGATCGCCGAGTGCGCCGCGCACGCCCTGGCGGTCCGTGAGCCGTACGGCGTCTGGGGCGGGATGACGGAGGACGAGCGCGAGGAGATGCTGGGCCGCTCGCGGCACCGCCTGGTGGAGGTCCCGCTGGCCCCGCCGGCGATCGCGCACCGTTAGACCCGCCCTCGCGGCGCGCCGTGGAGAAACGTTTCTTCGCGGCGCTTCAGGCCGCCACTACCCCCTCCGGGGGCACAAGGGCCCCCGTCGCCGACCGTCAGCGGTCGGCCGCCGCACCCGCCAGCCGCTCCTGCATCAGCGCGACGGCCGGCACCTCGGCCAGGTCCGGCAGGGTCAGCGCCACCACCTGGCGCACCGCCGGCACCCCGGAGGCCGTCCGCACCGGTACCGTCGACACGCCGTCAGGACGCACCGACTGCAGGGCCAGCCGGGGCAGCACCGCCACCCCGAGCCCGGCCGCCACCAGGCCGACCACCGCCGGGTAGTCGTCGGTCGCGAAGTCGATCCGGGGCTCGAAGCCCGCCCCCGCGCACAGCTCCACCAGGTGCCCCCGGCACTGCGGGCAGCCGGCGATCCACTGCTCCCCCGCCAGCTCGGCCAGCCCCACCGGACCGCCCCGCCCGGCCAGCGGGTGACCTGCGGGCAGCAGGCCCACCAGCGGGTCGTCCAGCAGCGGGGTGACCACCAGGTCGGACCAGTCGGTGCCGGCCGACAGCTGCTGCGCCTCCAGGTTCGCCTCGGCCCGCGCCTCGCGCGGCGAGCCGTGCGCGGGCGCCGGCACCGAAGTCGCGCCGTCGGACTGCGGGTAGCGGAAGGCCAGCGCGATCTCGCACTCGCCGCCGCGCAGCATCGCCAGCGACTCCGGCGGTTCGGCCTCGACCAGCGACACGCGCACCCCCGGATGGCTGTCCCGCAGGCGGGCGACCGCGGGCGGCACCAGGGTGGAACTCGCGGTCGGGAAGGAGACCAGCCGCACCCGCCCGGCCCGCAGCCCGGCGATCGCGGCGACCTCCTCCTCGGCGGCGGAGAGCCCGGCCAGGATTCCGGTGGCATGCTTGAGCAGGACCCGCCCGGCCTCACTGAGCTGCATCCCGCGGCCCGAGCGGACCACCAGCGGGGTGTCCACCGACTTCTCCAGGGCCTTCATCTGCTGGCTGATGGCAGGCTGCGTACACCCCAGCTCGCGGGCGGCGGCGGAGAAGGAGCCGGTGCGGGCGACGGCACGCAGGACGCGCAGATGGCGGGCCTCGATCATGCCTTAGTTATAAGGCAATCTTTGGATTCTGCAAAATTCTACTGATAGTTGAAGCCTCAAGCGGGCTCAAGCGGCCCGCCGGCCCGCACCCGCCCCGAGCCGAAGGGGCGCGCCGGGCCCGAAGCGCCCCGGAGGCGAGCGGGCGAGTAACAACCGGAGGCCCGGCCCGACTCCCTGCGGGAGCGGACCGGGCCTCCGGTCAGGTGCTGTGGCCTCAGTGCGAGTGGCCGTGGCCGCCGTGCGAGTGGCCGGCCTCGGCCTCCTCCTCCTTCTTCTCCACCACGAGGGTCTCGGTGGTGAGCAGCAGGGAGGCGATCGAGGCGGCGTTCTCCAGGGCGGAGCGGGTGACCTTGACCGGGTCGATGACGCCGGCCTTCACCAGGTCGCCGTACTCGCCGGTGGCGGCGTTGTAGCCCTGGCCGATCTCCAGCTCGGAGACCTTGGAGGTGATGACGTAGCCCTCCAGGCCGGCGTTCTGGGCGATCCAGCGCAGCGGCTCGTGCAGCGCCTTGCGGACCACCGCGACACCGGTGGCCTCGTCGCCCGACAGGCCCAGGCCGTCGTTCAGCACCTTGGCGGCGTGGACCAGGGAGGCGCCACCGCCGGCGACGATGCCCTCCTCGACCGCGGCGCGGGTCGCCGAGATGGCGTCCTCCAGGCGGTGCTTGCGCTCCTTCAGCTCCACCTCGGTGGCGGCGCCGACCTTGATGACGCAGACGCCGCCGGCCAGCTTGGCCAGGCGCTCCTGCAGCTTCTCGCGGTCCCAGTCGGAGTCGGTCGCGGCGATCTCGCCCTTGATCTGGGCGACGCGGCCGGCCACGGCCTCGGTGTCACCGGCACCGTCGACGATGGTGGTGTCGTCCTTGGTGATGGTCACGCGGCGGGCGGTGCCCAGCACGTCCAGACCGGCCTGGTCGAGCTTGAGGCCGACCTCCTCGGAGATGACCGTGCCGCCGGTCAGGACGGCCAGGTCGCCGAGGATCGCCTTGCGGCGGTCGCCGAAGCCCGGGGCCTTGACGGCGACGGCGTTGAAGGTGCCGCGGATCTTGTTCACGACCAGGGTCGACAGCGCCTCGCCGTCGACGTCCTCGGCGATGATCAGCAGCGGCTTGGAGGCACCGCTCTGCAGGATCTTCTCCAGCAGCGGCAGCAGCTCCTGGATGGAGGAGATCTTGCCCTGGTTGATCAGGATGTACGGGTCCTCGAGGACCGCCTCCTGGCGCTCCGCGTCGGTGACGAAGTACGGCGACAGGTAGCCCTTGTCGAACTGCATGCCCTCGGTGAAGTCCAGCTCCACGCCGAAGGTGTTCGACTCCTCGACGGTGATGACACCGTCCTTGCCGACCTTGTCGATCGCCTCGGCGATCAGCTCGCCGACCTGGGTGTCCTGCGCGGAGAGGGACGCGACGGCGGCGACGTCGTCCTTGCCCTCGATCTCGCGGGCGACGGACAGCAGGTGCTCGGAGACGGCGGCGACGGCCTTGTCGATGCCCTTCTTCAGGGCGGCGGGACCGGCGCCGGCGGCGACGTTGCGCAGACCCTCGTTGACCAGGGCCTGGGCCAGCACGGTGGCGGTGGTGGTGCCGTCACCCGCGACGTCGTTGGTCTTGGTGGCGACCTCCTTGACGAGCTGCGCGCCAAGGTTCTCGTACGGGTCGTCCAGCTCGACCTCACGGGCGATGGTGACGCCGTCGTTGGTGATGGTCGGGGCGCCGAACTTCTTGTCGATGACGACGTTGCGGCCCTTGGGGCCGATGGTCACCTTGACGGTGTCGGCCAGCTTGTTGACACCGCGCTCCAGCGAGCGGCGGGCGTCCTCGTCGAACTGCAGGATCTTCGCCATGTTCCCTATTCCCTCGGGGCTGCGGCCGGACCACCGGCCGCCGAACTACGTGAACCAACAACCACGCCCCGGGCCCCTGTCACTTGGGACACGGATCCGGGGCGGGTCGGAACGACTGACTTCTCGATGCCGCGTTACTTCTCGATGATGGCGAGAACGTCGCGGGCCGAGAGGACGAGGTACTCCTCGCCCTGGTACTTCACCTCGGTGCCGCCGTACTTCGAGTACAGGACGATGTCACCCACGGCGACGTCGAGCGGCAGACGCTGGCCGTCCTCGAAGCGGCCCGGGCCGACGGCCAGGACGACGCCCTCCTGGGGCTTCTCCTTGGCGGTGTCCGGGATAACCAGGCCGGAGGCCGTGGTGGTCTCGGCGTCGAGCGGCTGGACCACGATGCGGTCCTCGAGCGGCTTGATGGCAACCTTGCTGCTGGTGGTCACGTCCGAGCTCCCCTTCGGAGATTACGGGGTTTTCTAACGGGTAGGGGCGAACCTGCGGGCCTGCCGTCGCGGGGGTCAGACACACGTCTTCGCGTTAGCACTCCCCCAGTGGGGAGTGCCAAGGACGACCATAGGCCGCGGTTAGCACTCAGTCAACCAGAGTGCCAACGGCGCGCCCGGCGGACTCGGGTCGGGGATGAGTAGCCGTACTCATGTGCGACTCGGCGGCCCGGGGCAAGACTCCTGACATGACATCGATTCCGATGCGCGTCGGCCCGTCCCGGCTCAAGGACGCGTCCCTCGCCCTGCTGGCGCTGCCCCTGCTCGGCGTCGTGCTGCCGTTCGCCGTCTTCTACTTCACCCTCTGCCTCGGCAGCGGTCCCGGCGCCGGGGACGACGGGGACGGGCGCATCTGGGCCTTCCTGGGCATCGGGATGATCGCCGGCCCGGTGGCCGCCCTCGTGGCGAGCATCGTCGTGGTCGTGCGCAGCTGGCGGTCCGGCTACCGGTTCCTGACGGTCGCCGCCGCGATCTCGCCGTTCGGGCCCGCGGTCCTCGCCTCGGGTGTCCTGTGGCGGTGAACCGGCCGCCGGGGTTCCGGTCGGCCGGCCGCCGCCACATCCGCTGAGCGGTCAGAATGACCTCGTGGACACCGAGAACCTCCAGCCCCTGCTGACCCCCGAGGGTCAGGCCCTGCTCACCGAGCTGCGCGAGTTCGCCCCCGAGGAGGAGCTGGCGCTGGCCACCCGGCTGCGGCGGGAGCACCCGGCGGAGCTGGTGTCGGCGGCGTTCGGGCAGGCGCGGCTGCGGCAGCGGGCGCGGGCGAAGTTCGGGGCGGACGCCGACCTGATGTACTTCACGCCCAACGGCGTCGAGCAGTCCACCCGGCGCAGCGTGGCCGAGTGGCGGGCGCGCCGCTTCGCCGAGTTGGGCGTACGGCGGCTGGCGGACCTGTGCTGCGGCATCGGCGGGGACGTGCTGGCGCTGGCCCGGGCCGGGATCCAGGTGCTGGCCGTCGACAAGGACCCGGCGGCCTGCGCCGCCACCGCGGCGAACGCCGCCGCGCTGGGCCTGGCCGAGCTGGTCGAGGTGGTCTGCGCGGACGTCGCCGAGGTGGACGTGACCGGCTACGACGCGGTGTTCACCGACCCGGCCCGGCGCACCTCGCGCGGCCGGGTGTTCGATCCGGAGGCGTACGCGCCGCCGCTCTCCTGGGCGATCGAGGCCGGGCGGCGGACCCCGATCGGCGCCCTGAAGGTCGCCCCGGGCATCCCGCACGAGGCCGTCCCGGCGGACGCCGAGGCCGAGTGGGTCTCCGACCACAGGGACGTCAAGGAGGCGGTGCTCTGGTTCGGCACCGGGGCCGCCCGCCCGCACCGCGCCACCCTGCTGCCGCAGGCCGCCAGCCTGACCGGCGGCGACCTGCCCGACCCGCCGGCCGGCCCGGTCGGGCGGTACCTGTACGAGCCGGACGGCGCGGTGATCCGGGCGCACCTGGTGGCCGAGGTGGCCGAGCAGGTCGGCGGCCGGCTGATCGACCCGAAGATCGCCTACCTGACCTCGGACCGGCTGGTGGCCACCCCGTACGCGCACGCCTTTGAGCTCACCGACGTGCTGCCCTTCCACATCAAGAAGCTGAAGGCGCTGCTGCGCGAGCGCGGGGTCGGCACGGTGGTGATCAAGAAGCGCGGGATGGCGATCACCCCGGAGGAGCTGCGCCGTCAGCTCAAGCCCTCCGGGCCGAACACCGTCACGGTGATCCTCAGCCGCACCGACCACGGGCCGCTGATGATGCTGGGCCGACCCGTCCAGGCCGTCTAGGAAGCCGGCGGCTGGATGTAGTCGTCCAGCCGGGCCACCGCGAAGCCCTGCTCCTGGATCCGGGCCAGCAGGTCCCCGAACATCTGGGTCATCGTGGCGCCCTTGAGCTCCTTGGGGCCGCGGAAGTGCGCCAGGATGATGTCGCCGGGCTTCAGCTTCTTGTCCCCGGTCTGGTACTGCATGTCGTGGATCTGCATCGACTCGCGCCAGAGCACGATCGCGCGCGGGCCGCACTGCTGCACCGAGTTGTTGAGCGTCGGGGTGTTGGCGCCGTCGCCGAACGGCGGGCGGAACAGCAGCGGGGCGGTGCCGTACTGCTGGGTGAGCGCGGCCTGGTCGTCGCAGATCTCGGACTTCTGCTTGTCCGGCGGGAGCTTGCTCATCACCGGGTGGGTGACGGTGTGGTTCTGGATGTGGTTGCCGAGCGCCTGGAGCGGCTTGAAGTAGCCGTAGTCGTTCTTGACGATGTCCTTGGTCAGGAACATCGTGATCGGCACCTTGAGGTCGGTCAGCATCTCGACGAACTTCGGGTCCTTCTCGGCGCCGTCGTCGATGGTGATGAAGACGACCTTGTCGGTGGTCTTCACGTCGCTGAACACCGGTACGGTGCCGGTGCGTTCGAGCTTGATGGGCTTGTCGGCGGGCGGCGCGGGGGCCGGGGCCAGCGGCTTGAGGTTCCACTTCGCCCAGGCCGCGGCGTCGCCCTCGGCCGGGGCCGCATCGGGCGTGGTGGCCGCGGCGGTCGGCGCGCCGCCGACGGCGGCGGGCCGGGGCTCCGCCGCCGCGGTCGTGGTCGCGGCCGGTGCGGCACCGCCGCCGTCGCCGCACGCGGTGGCGAAGGCCAGCAGGGCCAGCGCCCCCGCCGTGTACGTCCTGGTCCTGTTCCGCCCGTCCCTGTTCACCGCACCGCGCTCCCGGTCCCGTCCAGCTTTCTCTCAGCTATGCACGGTAGCGGTCGCGGCGGCGGTTCCCGACCACCGTCTACTCGACGTGTTCGCTGGTGAAGGACCAGCGGTGCACCGGGCGGCCGAGCAGCTCGGCCGGCGGGTCGGCGATCACTGCGAACATTTCGGATCGGGGGGGCTCGCCGCTCCACCAGGTGATCAGCAGCACCCGCTCACCGGGCGCGGAGAACAGCTCGGTCCGCACCAGCCCGGCCGCGCCGCGCACCGCGGGCAGCGCGAACTCCCGTATCCAGGCGGCGAGTTCGGCCCCGCGGCCGTCCGCCGCCCGGGCCTCCCACATCGCGGCGACGGTCACGCGGCGCCACCGCCGAGGGCGTGGTAGGCCTGGCCGTGGACGTCGCCGTGTTCGATCACCGCGGCCGGCACGTGGACGTCGGTGACGGGCAGCGAGGAGTCCGCCGACAGGTCGAAGGCGGAGGGGGCGCGGTCGCGCCACACCATCTCGGAGCCCAGCGCCGCCACCATCGCGCCGTTGTCGGTGCACAGGCCCGGCCGGGGCACCCGCAGCCGGATGCCGGCCCGGTCGCAGCGCTGCTGGGCCATCTCGCGCAGCCGGGAGTTGGCCGCGACGCCGCCGCCGATCATCAGGTGGTCGACGCCGTTGTCCTTGCACGCCTTGACGGCCTTGCGGGTGAGCACGTCGGTGACCGCCTCCTGGAAGGAGGCCGCGACGTCGGCGATCGGCACCTCCTCGCCGGCCCGGCGCTTGGCCTCCACCCAGCGGGCGACGGCGGTCTTCAGACCGGAGAAGGAGAAGTCGTACTCGGGGTCGTTCCTCCCGCTCAGGCCGCGCGGGAACTGGATCGCCTTGGGGTCGCCCTCGCGGGCCGTCCGGTCGACGATCGGGCCGCCCGGGAAGCCCAGGCCGAGCACCCGGGCGACCTTGTCGAAGGCCTCGCCGGCCGCGTCGTCGATGGTCGCGCCGAGCGGGCGGACGTCCGTGGTGATGTCCTCGCTGAGCAGCAGCGAGGAGTGCCCGCCGGAGACCAGCAGGGCCATCGTCGGCGAGGGCAGTCGGCCGTGCTCCAGCTGGTCGACGCAGATGTGCGAGGCGAGGTGGTTGACCCCGTACAGCGGCTTGTCCAGCGCCCAGGCGTACGCCTTCGCCGCGCTGACGCCGACCAGCAGCGCGCCAGCCAGGCCGGGGCCGGCGGTGACGGCGATGCCGTCCAGGTCGCTGGCCTTGATCCCGGCGGTGTCCAGGGCGCGTTGGATGGTCGGGACCATCGCCTCCAGGTGGGCGCGGCTGGCGATCTCCGGGACGACGCCGCCGAAGCGGGCGTGGTCGTTGACGCTGGAGGCGACCGCGTCGGCCAGCAGCGTGGTGCCGCGCACGATGCCGACGCCGGTCTCGTCGCAGGAGGTCTCGATGCCGAGGACGAGCGGTTCGTCAGCCATGGCGGGTGTCCTCAATGTCCTTCGGGTCGGTGCTGTCGGTGCTGGGGTGGTCGAGGCGCATCACCAGCGCGTCGATGTTGGCGGGCTGGTAGTAGCCGCGCCGGATGCCCACCGGTTCGAAGCCGTGGCGCTCGTACAGCCGCTGGGCGCGCTGGTTGTCCACCCGCACCTCCAGCAGCAGGTCGGCGCAGCCGCGCCGGGCGGCCTCGTGGATCAGGTCGGTGAGCAGCGCCGTGCCGAGGCCGGCGCCCTGGTGGCGCTCGTCGACGGCGATGGTCTGGACGTCGCCCTCGCCGGCGACGGCCATCAGACCCGCGTAGCCGACGATCGTGCCGTCCGCGGCGGTGGCGACCGAGTAGTGGCGGGTGCCGCCGGGGTGGGCCTCGGCGAGCTCGGACCAGAACATCCCGCGGGACCAGGCGTCCTCGGGGAACAGCCTGAGCTCCAGGTCCATCACCGGCTCGATGTCCCACCAGCGCATCGGGCGCAGGGCGGTGCCGTGGTTCACGCCGGGAGCACCGCCTTGCCCCCCAGAACGGTCTTGTAGGCAGCCGGGACCTGGGCGTCCGGGCGGCGCAGGTACAGCGGCACGTTCGGCAGCAGCTCCCGCCCGGCGGCCAGCTCGGTGGCGGCGAAGCCGGCCAGGGCGCCGGCCGAGACGTGCTCGGGGCCGTGGGCGCCCGGGAAGGCGTCGGGGTAGAGCACCGCGCCGGCGCCGACCGAGCGGGCCGCGGGCGTCAGCTCGGCCGGGCGGTCCACGCAGGGGCCCTCGGTGCGGCTGCCGTCGGCGTCGTACGAGGCCCAGTAGACCTCCTTGCGGCGCGCGTCGGTGGCGACGGTGAACGGCTGCCCGGCCAGGCCCTCGGCGCGGGCCTGGAAGGCGATCGCGTCCAGGGTGCAGACACCGTGCACGGGCAGCCCGAGCGCGTGGCCGAGCGCGGCGGCCGTCACCAGACCGACCCGCAGGCCGGTGTACGGGCCCGGGCCGACGCCGACCGCGATGCCGGTGAGCTGGTGCTTGTCCACCCCGGCGGCCCGCAGGACCCGGTCGATCGCGGGCAGCAGCAGTTCGCCGTGGCGCCTGGCGTCGACCTGGTGGGTCTCGGCGAGGACGGCCGTGCCGTCGTGGACGGCGGCGGTGACGGCGGGGGTAGCGGTGTCGAACGCGAGCAGCAGCACGGGGTCAAGGTTAGACCGACGTTGGGCCGACCGGCCGATCGAGCTGGTGTCCCCATCCGGAACACACGTGCAGGGCGCTGCCGACCGGCCGGGGGGACCTGGCACGATTAGGGCGGTACGAACAGCGGACGGCGGCGGGAGCGGGCACGTGGCGAAGATGGGTCCTGGAGTGGTGGTCACGGGGCTGACCCTGGGGGCCCTGGCGGTGGTGAGCCTGTTGGCCTTCCAGGCCAACGGCGCCCAGGACCGCGCGGGCTCGGCCCGGCCGACCGTCGCCTCGACGTCCACCGGCCCGGCCGCCTCCGCGACGCCGAGCGCCTCCGCCACCCCGACCGTCCCGCCGCTGCCGACCTCCTCGGGCAGCGGCACCCGGGTGGTCTACTCCGCCGGCAGCCACTTCGTCTGGCTGGTCGACCCGAAGAAGAACCCGCAGGTCACGGCCGCCTTCCCGGTCACCCCGGGCACGGTCGAGCCCACCCCGGGCAGCTACTCGGTGTACAGCCGCACAACGTCCGGCACCGGTACGGACGGCCGGAAGATCGAGCACGTGGTGCGCTTCGCGCAGCAGAACGGCGTGGTGTTCGGCTTCGGCGCGGCGCTGGACGACACGACCCCGACCGCCGAGCCGAAGACCAAGACCGGCGGCATCCGCAGCGGCCGCGCCGAGGGTCAGCTGCTCTGGGACTTCGCGTCGAACGGCACCAAGGTGGTCGTGGTCGCCTGAGCCGCGCGCGGCTCGCGGACGGCTACCACCAGGACGGTCACTACGCGGCCCGGGGCGTCTCCGCCTCGGGCTCCTCGGCCTGCCGGGGCCGCGGTTCGGGCGGGGTGGACACCGCCTCGGCGGCCGCGCAGGCGGCCAGCAGCGCCCGCATCGGTTCCCCCGGAGCGCGGTGGGCGGACTCTCCGGCCCCGGCGGTGCGCGCGGTGCGCTCCGGGGCGGGGGTGGTGCTCGACATGGCGCCTCCCTAGTTAGGCAGACCTAACCGCAGCACCCATCCCACCACGCCCGGCACCCCGCCCGCAACACCTTGCCGACAGCCTGTCGGCAAAACGGTGGAACCCGATCGACCGCCGCCCCGGCCCGGCTCAGGCGAGCTTCGCCAGCTCCACGCCCGTCCAGCGCTCCCCGACGCCGGTCAGCTCCACCCGGCGCGGGTCGTGGTCCTCCCCGGCGGTGTCGCCGATCGCCCGCTCGATCCGCACCTCCAGCCGGTCCTCGGACAGCCGCTCGACCTTGCCCTCGCCCCACTCGACCACCACCACCGACTCCGGCAGCGAGACGTCCAGGTCGAGGTCCTCCATCTCGTCCAGGTCCCCGCCCAGCCGGTACGCGTCCACGTGCACCAGCGCCGGGCCGCCGACCAGCGAGGGGTGCACCCGGGCGATCACGAAGGTCGGCGAGGTCACCGCCCCGCGGACCTGCAGTCCCTCCCCCAGGCCCCTGGTCAGCGTGGTCTTCCCCGCCCCCAGCTCGCCGGAGAGCAGCACCAGGTCACCCGGCCGCAGCAGCGCGGCCAGCTCCCGGCCGAGCCGGCCCATCCGCTCCGGAGTGGGGACGGTGAGAGTGGCGTGCGAGCCCATGCGCGTGTCTTGCCCTTCGGTCCGTAGCGGCGCGCCGACCACCGGCCGCCACCGCTACCGTGCCACACCCGCGCACCCCGCCGCGGCGGGCGGGGGGCTCAGGCGGAGTCGACGGCCGGACCGACGGTGGGATCGACGGCCGGATCCGGGGCCGTCGCGTCCCCGAGCCGACCGTCCCCGGGCGGTTCCTCGGCGAGTTCGAGGACGGCTGGCGGCAGCGGCGCGGCACCGGCGAACTCGGCGGCCCGGCGCAGCAGCAGCGCCAGCTCGCGGTCGACCAGCTCCGGACGCTCCAGCAGCACCAGGTGCCCGGCCCCCTCCACCAGGACCAGCTCGGCACCGGGCAGCCGCTCGGCCATCACCTCGCTGTGCGCCGACGGCGTCAGCAGGTCCTTCGTCCCGGCCAGCACCAGGGCCGGCAGGCCGCGCAGGGCGGCCAGTGCCTCGTACTTCTCGTGCGCGCCGAACACCGGGTAGAACTCGGCGACCACGTCGATCGGGGTGGCGTCCAGCAGCTGCTCGGCGAAGCGCACCACGCCGGGATCGACGTCCCGGCCGCCGAAGGAGAACCGCCGGTAGAAGACGGCGGCGACGTCCGAGCCGAACCGCCGGCTCGCCTCCACCAGCTCTACCTGACGGCCCAGCAGCTTCACCACCCCGGGCGCGACCTTCTTGAACAGCTTGGCCCCGGCCTTCGGCAGACCGAGGCTCACCTCGTTCCAGTCCCCCGCGAGGGTGCCGACCATCGCGACCCCGGCGACCCGCTCCCGGAACAGCTCCGGATGCTGGTCGGCCAGCGCCATCACCGTCATGCCGCCCATCGAATGGCCCACCAGCACCAGCGGGCCGGTCGGCGCGACGGCGTCGATCACCGCCTTGAGGTCGCCGCCCAGCTGGTCGATGCCGGCCGGCTCGCCCGCCAGGTACGAGCGGGAGCGCTCCGAACGGCCGTGGCTGCGCTGGTCCCAGAAGACCAGCCGCAGGCCCTCGCGCAGCGCCGCCCGCTGGAAGTGCCAGCTGTCCTGGTTCAGGCAGTAGCCGTGGCTGAACACCACGGTCAGCGGCTCGGGGCGGTGACTCGCCCACTCGCCTCCGAGGCGCTCGGACCCGGCGCCGACGCTCGTCGCTCCGACGCCCTCGTTCCGGCCCCCTCGCTCCTCCCTCTCGGCACCGGCGCGCCCCTTCGGCTCGGGGCGGTCGCCGTCCGGCGCGGCCCAGCCGGTGCCGTCCAGCTCGACGTACAGCTCGGTGCCGTCCGGCGCGGCCACCGTCAGCGGGCGTCCGCGCAGCGAGCCGTACGGGGCGGTCGCCTCCAGCTCGGCCCGGGCCCGGCGGCGCATCGCCCGGCCGACCGTCAGCCGCTCTATCGCCACGCCCGCGGCCGCGCCGGCCGCCAGCACGCCGACCGAGATCCCGATCACGCCGGCCCGGCTCACCCCGGAGGCCGCGCCGGCCGCCTTGGCCACCGCCGCCACCGGGCTGCTCCCGTCCGGCGTCCCGGTCATGCCGTGCCGCCCCCGTGGTGGCTGCCGCCCAGGTAGCGGCGGGGCACCCGGGCACCGATCCGGGTGATGATCTCGTACGAGATGGAGCCGCAGGCGCGGGCCCAGTCCTCGGCGGTCGGCTCACCGCGCTCGCCGCTGCCGAACAGCAGCACCTCGTCGCCGACCTCGGGAGTGTCGCCGCCCAGGTCCACCACGAACTGGTCCATCGCCACCCGGCCGGCCACCGTGCGCCACTTGCCGCCGATCTGGACCGGTCCGGTGCCGCTGGCGTGCCGCGGGACGCCGTCGCCGTAGCCGACCGGGACCAGGCCGAGGGTGGTCGGGCCGGGCGTCACGTAGTGGTGGCCGTAGCTGACCCCGTGCCCGCCGGGAACGTGCTTGACCAGCGCCAGCCGGGCGGTCAGCGCCATCACCGGGCGCAGCCCGAAGTCGGCCGGCGAGCCCACCTCCGGCACCGGCGACAGCCCGTACGCGGCGAGCCCGGTGCGGACCAGGTCGAAGTGCGCCTCGGGCAGCAGCAGGGTGGCCGGGGAGTTCGCGAGGTGCCGGACCTCGGGGCGCAGCCCGGCGGCCTCGGCGTGCGCCAGCGCGGCGCGGAAGGAGTCCAGCTGGGCCTGGATCGACGGGTGGCCGGGCTCGTCGGCGGCGGCGAAGTGCGACCAGAGGCCGACCACCCTCAGCAGCCCCTCGGCCTCGGCCCGCCGGGTGTCCGCCACCAGCTGCGGCCAGTCGTGCGGCTGACAGCCGTTGCGGCCGAGGCCGGTGTCGGCCTTCAGGTGCACGCGCGCCGGGATGCCGGTCTCCCGAACGGCCGTCAGCAGTTCCGCCAGCGCCCACTGGCCGCTGACCGAGATGTCCAGGTCCGCGCGCAGCGCCTCGCGCCACGGCCCACCGGGCGTCCACAGCCAGCACAGGATGCGGGCCTGCTCCGGGCGGATGCCCGCGGCCCGCAGCGCCAACGCCTCGTCGGGCGTCGCGCAGCCGAGCCAGCCGACCCCGTTCGCGACCGCCTCGCGGGCGCACTCGACCGCGCCGTGGCCATAGGCGTCCGCCTTGACCGCGAGCATCACCGCCGCGCTCCCGACGCGCTCCTGCAGGGCGGCGAGGTTGCCGCGCAGGGCGGCGAGATCGATGGTCGCCTCGGCCCGTACGCCGTCGGTGAGGGTGGCTGTGCCGGTCGTGTTCGCAGTTGTCATCAGGGTCAGTCTCCCAGACGTCCCGGAGTCCTCGCCGAACGGCCCGTCGGCGCGGCGATCGGCACCGCGCCCCCCGCACCCCGCCGACCTGCGGCGAACGGCCCGTCCACCCAACTGAGGACGCGGCAAATGGACCCCCCGGTTCCGACCGGGGCCACTCCCCGGCGCCGGCGCGGGCCCGCGACACGCCCTCGCGCCGCACCGGCGGTCGCGAGCCGCTACCCCCGGGCCTGGCCGGAACGGGCTCGCGTCCCCGGCGCGAGTCACGGGCAGCTGCGGCCGACGCCCGCCCGAACCGCCCGCGCCCACCTGCCGTCGACCCTCGCAGGCACTCGGGCGGGCCCATTGCCCACGCGGCCCGCCCACATCGGCCTGCCGTCATCGACGGCCCGCCGAAGCACGCCGCCGTACCGGGCCTCGCCTAGGACCTGCCTTCGAACTCCCGTCGTCCGCCCGCAGCGCGGGCGGGGCGGCGTTGGGGTGCGCGCATCGCAAGGCGGAGGAGGGCGCCACTACGGTGGGGGCACCTCCCGGCCGAAGGCCGGGGGGAGCGTCGGTCCGCAGAGGGGTTCGAAGACAGCCCTAAGCCTCCCGCACCGTCCGCCAGGCCGTCGGCAGGGCCTCGGCCACCGCGAGGGCCGTCACCGGGGCGCCCGGGGTGCCGGCTGCCTCCCGGCCGGCCAGGCCGTGGAGGTAGGCGGCCAGCGAGGCGGCGTCCAGCGGGGGCAGGCCGGTGGCCAGCAGGGAGCCGGCCAGGCCGGCCAGGACGTCGCCGCTGCCGGCGGTGGCGAGCCAGGAAGTGCCGGTGGGGTTCACCCGGACGGCCCCGCCCGGGTCGGCGACCACGGTGGTGGAGCCCTTCAGCAGCACGGTGGCCCGGTAGGCGGCCGCCAGGCGGCGGGCGGTGGCCAGCCGGGCGGCGGCCAGGTCGTCGGCGGCGCGCGGCGCACCGCCCTCGGCGCCGGCCAGCAGTCGGGCGGCCTCGCCGGTGTGGGGGGTGAGCAGGGTGGGTGCGGTGCGGCCGGACAGCGCGTCCGGGCCGAGCCGGCCCAGTTCGGTCAGCCCGTCCGCGTCCACCAGCACCGGGACGTCGCTCGCCAGCGCCTCGGTCAACGCCTGCCGCGCCCCCTCGCCACCGCCCGGTCCGACCACCCAGGCCTGCACCCGTCCGGCTCCGGCCGGGCCGCCCTCGGTGACCAGCGTCTCCGGGAAGCGCCGCACCACCTCCTCGGCCGCCGTCCCGACGTACCGCACGGCGCCCGCGCCGCCCCGCAGCGCCCCGGCGACCGCCAGCAGCGCCGCCCCCGGGTACCGCGCCGACCCGGCCGCCACCCCGACCACGCCGCGCCGGTACTTGTCGCTCTCCGCGCCCGGCAGCGGCAGCAGCGCCGCCGCGTCCGCGTGCTGCAGGACCGTCACCTCCGGCTCGGGCAGCTGCAGCCCGATGTCCACCAGCTGCACGGCGCCCGTGCAGGCGGCCCCCGGGTCGATCAGCAGCCCCGGCTTGTACGTGCCGAAGCAGACCGTGACGTCCGCCCGCAGCGCCTCGCCGGGCACCTCGCCGGTGTCGGCGTCCACCCCGCTGGGCAGGTCCACCGCCACCACGATCCCGCTCCGCCCGGCCCGCGCGTACGGCACGGCCTCCGGGCGCAGCCCGCCCCGGCCGCCGATGCCGACGATCCCGTCCAGCGCCAGGTCCGCGCGCGAGAAGTCGGCCAGGCCGACTTCCTGCTCCGCCGTCACCCGTCCGCCCGCCGCCCGCAGCGCGGCCAGCCCACCCGGGTGCGCCTTCTCCGGCGCCAGCAGCACCGCCGTCACCCGCGCCCCGCGCCGGGCCAGCGCCGCCCCGGCGTACAGGGCGTCACCCCCGTTGTCCCCACTGCCCACCAGCACCGTCACCCGGCTGCCGTACACCCGCCCCCGACGCCGCGTCAGCAGCCTGGCGCAGGTCGCCGCCAGCCCGGCGGCCGCCCGCTGCATCAGCGTGCCCTCAGGCAGCCTGGCCATCAGCTCGGCCTCGGCGGCCCGGACGGTTTCCACAGGGTGTGCATGACGCATGGAGGAGCTCCTTCGGCAGGCGCGGCTACCGCCGACGCTAGCCCGCGTCACCGCCCCACGGGAGCCGGGCCTGCGGCACACTTTCGAGTGTCAACCACTTCGATCCCCCACCGGCTTGAGTCCGTGCACCTACCTTGTGGCTCGACACGAACCAGCAGGAGGGAGAAGGGCCATGGTCGCCATGCCGGCAGTCGAGCACCCGCTGGACCAGGACAGCGTCCTCCAGGCGTTTCTGGAGCTGGACACGCCGCCCGGTTTCAAGGCCGAGCTCATCGAAGGGGAGATCGTCGTGACGCCACCGCCGGACGGCGACCATGAGGACGCCATTGCCCGGTTCGCCCGCGCTGTTGCGCGTGAGGCGGCCGAGGAGCTGTACGTCAGCGGCGGGAAGGGGCTGATCACCCCCAAGGGTCGTTTCATTCCGGACGCCACGGTCGCTCCCGTCGGCCATTTCCGCGCTCAGGATTCGTGGTCATCCGCAGTAGGAGTCGAACTGGTCCTTGAAGTGACATCGATCAACCCGCACAAGGACCGCGAGTCCAAGCGCCTGGGCTACGCCGCCGCCGGCATCCCCTGCTACCTGCTCATCGACCGCAGTGAAGGCACGGTGACGCTGTTCACGGATCCGAAGGACGGCGACTACACCACCCTCCACGAAACCGAATTCGGCAGGCGCATCAAGCTTCCCGCCCCGTTCTCCTTCACGCTCGACACGGCGCCCCTGCGGTAGGACGCAGCCACCGCAGGGACGCCGTGGGAGTCACTACTCGACGGTGACCGACTTCGCCAGGTTGCGCGGCTGGTCGACCTCGTGGCCCTTGGCCGTGGCCAGCTCGCAGGCGAAGACCTGGAGCGGGACGGTGGAGACCAGCGGCTGGAGCAGGGTCGGGGTGACCGGGATGCGGATCAGGTGGTCCGCGTACGGCACGACCGCCTCGTCGCCCTCCTCGGCGATCACGATGGTGCGGGCGCCGCGGGCCCGGATCTCCTGGATGTTGGAGACGATCTTGTCGTGCAGGATGGACCGCCCGCGCGGCGAGGGCACGACCACCACGACCGGCAGCCCCTCCTCGATCAGCGCGATCGGGCCGTGCTTGAGCTCGCCCGCCGCGAAGCCCTCGGCGTGCATGTAGGCGAGCTCCTTGAGCTTGAGCGCGCCCTCCAGGGCCACCGGGAAGCCGACGTGGCGGCCGAGGAACAGCACCGAGCGGGCGTCGGCCAGCGAGCGGGCCAGCTCGCGCACCGGCTCCATGGTCTCCAGCACCTGCTCGACCTGCTTCGGCGCGTCGCCGAGCTCGCGGATGATGGTGAAGATCTCGTCGCCCCACTTGGTGCCGCGCACCTGGCCCAGGTAGAGGGCGACCAGGTAGCAGGCGACCAGCTGGGTCAGGAACGCCTTGGTGGACGCGACCGCGACCTCCGGCCCGGCGTGGGTGTACAGCACCGCGTCCGACTCGCGCGGGATGGTCGAGCCGTTGGTGTTGCAGATCGCCAGCACCTTGGCGCCCTGCTCGCGGGCGTGCCGCAGGGCCATCAGGGTGTCCATGGTCTCGCCGGACTGCGAAATGGCGATGACCAGCGTGCCCGGGCCCATGATCGGGTCGCGGTAGCGGAACTCCGAGGCGACCTCGACCTCGCAGGGGATGCGGGTCCAGTGCTCGATCGCGTACTTGGCGATCATGCCGGCGTGGAAGGCGGTGCCGCAGGCGACGATGACGACCTTGTCGACCGAGCGCAGGTCGGCGTCGGAGATCCGCAGCTCGTCGAGGGTGAGCCGGCCGTCGGCGCCGATCCGGCCGAGGAGGGTGTCTGCGACGGCCTTCGGCTGCTCGGCGATCTCCTTGAGCATGAAGTAGTCGTAGCCGCCCTTCTCGGCGGCGGAGGCGTCCCAGTCGACGTGGTACTCGCGCACCTCGGCCGGGGTGCCGTCGAAGTTGGTGACGGTCACGCCGTCCCGGCGCAGCTCGACGACCTGGTCCTGGCCCAGCTCGATCGCCTCGCGGGTGTGCGCGATGAAGGCGGCGACGTCGGAGGCGAGGAAGTTCTCGCCCTCGCCGCGGCCGACGACCAGCGGCGAGTTGCGGCGGGCGCCGACCACCACGCCGGGCGCGTCCGCGTGGACGGCGACGAGGGTGAAGGCTCCGTCCAGCCGCCGGCAGACCGTCCGCATCGCCTCGGCCAGGTCGCCCTGGTAGGCCTCGCCCAGCAGGTGGGCGACGACCTCGGTGTCGGTCTCGGACCGGAGGGTGTGGCCGCGCTCGGCGATCTCGGCGCGCAGCTGGGCGAAGTTCTCGATGATGCCGTTGTGGACGACGGCCACCCGGTTGTCGTCGTCCAGATGGGGATGGGCGTTGGCGTCCGTCGGGCCGCCGTGGGTGGCCCAGCGGGTGTGACCGATGCCGGTGGTGCCGCCGGGGAGGGGGGACTCGGCGAGCGACTTCTCCAGGTTGGCGAGCTTGCCAGCCCGCTTGTCCGTGACGAGACTCCACTGCCCCTGGGAGTCCTGCGCCTGCACCGCGACACCGGCCGAGTCGTAACCCCGGTACTCCAGTCGCTGCAGGCCCGCGATTACTACGTCGAGGGCGGACTGCGCGCCCACGTATCCAACAATTCCGCACATGCGTGCCAGCATAAGGGCGGTTCTGTGGCCGTTTACCCTTCTCGCCCCAACGCTGCGTGACCGACACCACAACCACCGTGAACACCGGTACGGCTCACAATGGAGCATGTGCTGACCGAACTCTGTACGCGGGGCGCCGCAACGCCCGGCCCGTCCCCGTCCCCCTACGTGGACCTCAGCCGGGCCGAGTGGAGCGCGCTGCGCGAGCGTACGCCGCTGCCGCTGACCGCCGAGGAGGTGGAGCAGCTGCGCGGCCTCGGCACAGCCCTCGACCTGGACGAGGTCCGTGACGTCTACCTGCCCCTGTCGCGGCTGCTGAACCTGTACATCCACGCCACGCACGAGCTGCGCGGCGCGCTGGGCACCTTCCTGGACACCCCGGACACCGAGCGCACCCGCACCCCGTTCATCATCGGCGTGGCCGGCTCGGTCGCCGTCGGCAAGTCCACCACCGCCCGCCTGCTGCAGGCCCTGTTGGCCCGCTGGCCCGAGCACCCCCGGGTCGAACTGGTCACCACCGACGGCTTCCTGCTGCCCAACGCCGAGCTGCGCCGCCGCGGCCTGATGGCCCGCAAGGGCTTCCCGGAGTCGTACGACCGCCGGGCGCTGATGCGCTTCGTCGCGGACGTGAAGGCGGGCAAGGAGCGGGTCACCGCGCCGGTGTACTCGCACCTGGTGTACGACATCGTGCCCGACGAGCGGCTGACCGTGGAGCGCCCGGACATCCTGATCGTCGAGGGCCTGAACGTGCTCCAGCCGGCCCTGCCGGGCACCGACGGCCGCACCCGGCTCGCGGTGGCCGACTACTTCGACTTCTCGATCTACGTCGACGCCCGCACCGACGACATCGAGCACTGGTACCTGGACCGCTTCCGCAAGTTGAGGCAGACCGCCTTCCAGGACCCGAACTCCTACTTCCGCCGCTTCACCGAGGTGCCGGAGGAGGAGGCGATGGAGTACGGCCGACAGGTCTGGCGCACCATCAACAAGCCCAACCTGCTGGAGAACGTGCTGCCGACCCGCGGCCGGGCCACCCTGATCCTGCAGAAGGGCCCGGACCACAAGGTCCGTCGGGCGCTGCTGCGCAAGCTCTGAGACACCACCAGGACACGACACGAAGGCCCCCGCGCGCGGGGGCCTTCGGCGTGAAGGGCGCTCAGCCCAGGTGGGTGCGCACCGCCTCGGCCAGCTGGTGCGCGACGGTCTCGGCCTGCGCCGGGTCGGCGGCCTCGACCATGACCCGGACCAGCGGCTCGGTGCCGGAGGGGCGCAGCAGCACCCGGCCGGTGGAGCCCAGCTCGGTCTCGGCGGCGGCGACGGCGGCGGCCAGCTCGGTGCTGGTCTTCACCCGGCTCTTGTCGACGCCCTTGACGTTGATCAGCACCTGCGGCAGACGGGTCATCACGGCGGCCAGGTCGGCCAGCGGCTGCTTGGTGGCGGCCAGTCGGGCGCCCAGCATCAGACCGGTCAGGGTGCCGTCGCCGGTGGTGGCGTGGTCCAGCAGGATGACGTGGCCGGACTGCTCGCCGCCCAGCGCGAAGCCCTGCTCCTTCATCGCCTCCAGCACGTAGCGGTCGCCGACGGCCGTCTCCACCAGGTCGATGCCCTCGCGCTCCATCGCCAGCTTGAAGCCGAGGTTGGACATCACGGTGGCCACCGCGGTGTTGCGGCGCAGGGTGCCGGCCTCCTTCATGGCGACGGCGAGGATGGCGATGATCTGGTCGCCGTCCACCTCGTTGCCCTCGGCGTCGGCGGCCAGGCAGCGGTCGGCGTCGCCGTCCAGGGCGATGCCGAAGTCGGCCTGGTGCTCCTTCATCGCGGCGCGCAGCCGGTCGAGGTGGGTGGAGCCGACGCCGTCGTTGATGTTGAGGCCGGTGGGCTCGGCCCCCAGGGTGTGGACGACCTCGGCGCCGGCCCGGGCGAAGGCCTCGGGGGCGACGTAGGCGGCCGCGCCGTGGGCACCGTCGATGACGACCTTGATCCCGTCCAGGCGGTTGGGCAGGACGCCGATCAGGTGGGCGACGTACTTGTCGAAGCCCTCGGTGTACTCGCGCACCCGCCCGACGGCCGCGCCGGTCGGGCGGTTCCAGTCCTCGCCGCCGACGGTGTGCTTGCGGTAGTGCGCCTCGATGGCGTCCTCGATCCGGTCGTCCAGCTTGTGACCGCCGCGGGCGAGGAACTTGATGCCGTTGTCCGGCATGGCGTTGTGGCTGGCGGACAGCATCACGCCGAAGTCGGCGCCGAGCGCGCCGGTGAGGTAGGCGACGGCCGGGGTGGGCAGGACGCCGACCCGCAGGACGTCGACGCCGGAGCTGGCCAGCCCGGCGATGACCGCGGCCTCCAGGAACTCGCCCGAGGCACGGGGGTCACGGCCGACCACCGCGACCGGCCGGTGCCCGTCGAAGGCGCCGGCCTCGCCGAGCACGTGGGAGGCCGCCACCGACAGGCCGAGCGCCAGCTCCGCCGTCAGGCCCTCGTTGGCCACACCGCGTACGCCGTCCGTACCGAAGAGTCGTCCCACTGTCCCGTCCTCCATCACCATGCTCGGAACCCACCGATGATCCCGGCCGCCGCACGTTAGCCGGGGAACACGTCGCCCCGGAGTACACGAGGTACTCCGGGGCGACGGTTTGCGCAACCAGGGGGTGCGCCGCCAGGGCGGACCGCACCCCCGGGGACGCGATTAGCGCTTGCTGTACTGCGGCGCCTTGCGGGCCTTCTTGAGACCGGCCTTCTTGCGCTCGACGGCGCGGGCGTCACGGGTCAGGAAGCCGGCCTTCTTGAGGGCGCCGCGGTTGTTGTCCACGTCGGCCTCGTTCAGGGCACGGGCCACGCCGAGGCGCAGCGCGTAGGCCTGACCGGAGACGCCGCCGCCGCTGATGCGGGCGACGATGTCGTAACGGCCGTCCAGCTCGAGGAGCTTGAAGGGCTCGTTCACGGTCTGCTGGTGCACCTTGTTCGGGAAGTAGTCCTCGAGGGTGCGACCGTTGATCTTCCACTGGCCGGTGCCGGGGACGATGCGCACGCGGGCGATCGCCTCCTTGCGACGGCCGAGGCCGGCGCCCGGGGTGGCCTCGCCGAAGCGGCCGGCCAGGGACTCGGAGGTGTAGCTCTCCTCGGAGGTGTACTCGCCCTCGACGGCCTCGTCGAAGTCGACCTCAAGGGTTTCAGTGGTCTCGGCCACGGTGTTCCTCAGCTCTTTTCAGTGATGGGGGGCTTGGTGGCCGGAATTACTGCGCGACCTGGGTGATCTCGAACGGCACCGGCTGCTGGGCAGCGTGCGGGTGCTGGTCGCCCGAGTAGACCTTCAGCTTCGAGAGCATCTGACGGCCCAGGCTGTTCTTGGGGATCATGCCCTTGATGGCCTTCTCGACGGCCTTCTCCGGGTTCTTGTCCAGGAGGTCGTCGTAGCGCACCGAGCGGAGACCGCCCGGGAAGCCCGAGTGGCGGTAGGCCAGCTTCTGGGTCTTCTTGTTACCGGACAGGTGCACCTTGTCGGCGTTGATGATGATGACGAAGTCACCAGTGTCAACGTGCGGCGCGTAGATCGCCTTGTGCTTGCCCCGGAGGAGGTTGGCGGCCTGGGAAGCCAGGCGGCCGAGCACGACGTCGGTCGCGTCGATGACGTGCCACTGACGCTGGACGTCGCCGGGCTTGGGGCTGTACGTACGCACGGTCGTAGCCTTCGCTTTTCAGTGAGTGAGTCCTGACAGGAGCACCCGGACGGAAGAGCAGCCTGGCCAACCTTGGACGCAATTCAAGGGGGACCGCTGGTCGTCGACCTGATGTCTCCGGCGTACCGACCTCTCACGTGAGATAGAGCGAGCCAATACGCACATCAAGCGTCCAGGTTACCGGGCGGGCGGGAAGCGGTCAAAAATCGCCGACCGCCCACTCCGGCATCACTCAGCGTTCGCGCTCGACCCGGGTGACGTCCCAGACCGGCTCGGGCGATTCGAAGACCCGGCCGTCCGCGCCGAACACCAGGAAGCGGTCGAAGGTCCTGGCGAACCAGCGGTCGTGGGTGACGCACAGTACCGTGCCGTCGAAGGCCTCCAGCCCGGCCTGCAGCGCCTCGGCGCTCTCCAGGTCCAGGTTGTCGGTCGGCTCGTCGAGCAACAGGGCCGTCACACCGTCGAGTTCGAGCTTGAGGATCATCAGCCGGGCCTGCTGCCCGCCGGACAGCGACTCGAACTTCTGCTCCTCCTGGCGGTCCAGCTCGTACCGGCGCAGCGCGCCCATCGCGGCGCCGCGGCTGAGCGCGTGCTCCTCCTCGATGATCGACCGGACGGTACGGCCGAACAGCTCCGGGTGGGCGTGGGTCTGCCGGAAGTGGCCGGGGACGACCCGGGCGCCGAGCTTCCAGCCCCCGGTGTGCTCGACCGTCGTGTCGCCGGCCAGCAGCCGCAGCAGGTGCGACTTGCCGGCGCCGTTGGCACCCAGCACCGCGACCCGCTCGCCGTAGAAGACCTCCAGGTCGAAGGGCTGCATCAGGCCGGTGAGCTCCAGCTGCTCCATGGTGAAGGCGCGCACGCCGGTGCGCCCGCCCTTGAGCCGCATGGTGATGTTCTGCTCGCGCGGCGGCGCCTCCGGCGGGCCGGCGTCCTCGAACTTCTTCAGCCTGGTCTGGGCGGCCGCGTAGCGCGAGGCCATCTCGTGGCTGACGGCCGCGGCCTGGCGCAGGGTGACGACCAGCTTCTTCAGCTTGGCGTGCTCCTCGTCCCAGCGGCGGCGCAGCTCCTCGAAGCGCTCGAAGCGGGCCTTGCGGGCCTCGTGGAAGGTGTCGAAGCCGCCACCGTGCACCCAGACGCTGCTGCCGGCCGCGCCGGACTCGACGCTGATGATCTTGTCAGCGGTGCGGGAGAGCAGTTCCCGGTCGTGCGAGATGAACAGGACGGTCTTCGAGGTCGCCTTGATGGCGTCCTCCAGCCAGCGCTTGGCGGGGACGTCCAGGTAGTTGTCCGGCTCGTCGAGCAGCAGCACCTCTTCGGGGCCGCGCAGCAGCGCCTCCAGCACCAGCCGCTTCTGCTCGCCGCCGGACAGGGTGTTCAGACCGCGCCACTGGGCCTTGTCGAAGGGCACGCCCAGGGCCGCCATGGTGCAGACGTCCCAGTCGGTCTCGTAGTCGTAGCCGCCGACGTCCGCCCAGTCGGAGAGCGCCTGGGCGTAGGCCATCTGCGTCTTCTCGTCGTCCTGGGCGATCATCGCCAGCTCGGCGGCGTCCACCGCGCGGGCGGCCTTGGCGATCCGCTCGGGGGCGACCGAGACCAGCAGGTCGCGCACCGAGGCGTCGGCCGGCAGCGCACCGGGGGTGGCGGACTGGTCCTCGCGGCCGGTGGTGCCGACGAACTGGCGCATCACGCCGAGCCCGCCGCTGATCGTCACCGAGCCGCCGTGCGGCTGGATGTCCCCCGCGATCATGCGCAGCAGGGTGGTCTTCCCCGCCCCGTTGGCGCCGACCAGGGCGACCGCGGCGCCCTCGCCGACCCGGAAGGACGCGTCGTCGAACAGCACCCGCCCGTCCGGCAGGTAGTACTCCAGGTGCGAAATCTCGACGTGTCCCATGGGAAGGATTGTCCCAAGCGGACGCCCCGGGCCAAAACGGATTACGAGGCCGCCGGCTGACCGGGCAGGGTGCGCATCCGCCGGGCCTGCCGGTTGCGCTCGGCGAGCTGGTCGTCCGGCGGGTAGCCGACCTCCTCGAGGGTCAGTCCGTACGGCCGGATCACGTTGACCGCGGAGTTGCGGACCCCGCCGGCCAGCACCTCGCCGGGGAACTCCACCGGCCGGTGCCCGTCGCCGACCAGCAGCATCGCGCCGACCAGCGCCCGGACCATGTTGTGGCAGAAGGCGTCGGCCCGGACGGTGGCGACCGCCAGGCTGCCCTCCTGGCTCGCGTAGGTGTCCACCGGGACGCGGTCCCAGTGCAGCTCCAGCAGGGTGCGGATGGTGGTGGCACCCTCGCGCTTCTTGCAGTACGCGGCGAAGTCGTGCTCGCCCAGCAGCAGCTTCGCGGCCGCGTTCATCTTCTCCACGTCCAGCGGCCGGTCGTGCCAGAGCACGTGCCCGCGCAGCAGCGGGTCGACCCCGCCGGGATGGTCGGCGACCCGGTACGCGTACCGGCGCCAGATCGCCGAGAAGCGGGCGTCGAACCCGGCCGGCGCCTCGCCGACCCGGTAGATCCGGACGTCCCCGGGCAGCCGCCCGGCCAGCCGGCGCAGCAGCTTCTCCCGGTGCGCCTCCCACAGCTCGGCCGGCAGGTCGACGTGGGCGACCTGGCCGCGGGCGTGGACCCCGGCGTCGGTGCGGCCGGCCACGGTCAGCGGGAACAGCTCCGGGCTGCGGGTGACGATCTGCAGCGCGGTCTCGATCTCCTCCTGGACCGTCCGGCGGCCGCCCTTCTGGCGGGCCCAGCCGGAGAACTCGGCGCCCTGGTAGGCGAGGTCGAGCCGGACCCGGACGTACCCGTCGGCCGGGCCGTCCTTCACCGGCGGCTGCTCGGCGCAATCGTTGACCACTGCTTCTCTTCTCCCGGGGACCTCGGAAACAAGGAACGGGCCCGCTCCCCCGGTGAAGGGAGAGCGGGCCCGCAACACACCTAGAGGTGTCAGGCCTGCTCGGCGGCCTCGGCCTCGTCGGCCTTGGTCTCGACGGCGGCGGCGGCCTCGTCGGCCTCCTTGACGGCACGCTTGGTGGCGGCCTCGGCCTCGCCGACGGCGGTCTGCGCGACGGTCAGCGCCTCGACCAGCTCGATCACGGCCATCGGGGCGTTGTCGCCACGACGGGGACCGATCTTGGTGATGCGGGTGTAGCCACCCGGGCGGTTCTCGTAGCGCGGCGCGATCTCGGTGAAGAGGGTGTGCAGCACCGACACGTCGGTGATGGTCTTGCGCACCAGGCGACGGTTGTGGATGTCGCCCTTCTTCGCCTTGGTGATCAGCTTCTCCGCCAGCGGGCGCAGGCGGCGGGCCTTGGCCTCGGTGGTGGTGATGCGGCCGTACTGGAACAGCTCACGGGCCAGACCGGCGAGCAGCAGCGGCTCGTGGTGCGGGCCACCGCCCAGACGGGCACCCTTGGTGGGACGCGGCATGGAATTACTCCTCGAATCTCCGACTGCGGCCGTACCAGGTACCGCAGCGGGCGTACGGGCACTGTGCCCGTACGGCTTTCATGACGACGGGGGCGGTTCCGGGGAACCGCCCCCGCGGTCAAGTCTCTCAGTACTGCTCGGTCTCCGCGTAACCCGCGTCGTCCAGGTCGTCGGCGCCGAAGGCGTCGGCGGCGGCGGTCGGGTCGAATCCGGGCGGGCTGTCCTTGAGGGCCAGGCCCATGCCGGCCAGCTTCGCCTTGACCTCATCGATCGACTTCGCACCGAAGTTGCGGATGTCGAGCAGGTCGGCCTCGGAGCGGGCGACGAGCTCACCCACGGTGTGGATGCCCTCGCGCTTGAGGCAGTTGTAGGAGCGGACGGTGAGCTCCAGCTCCTCGATCGGCAGCGCCAGGTCGGCGGCCAGGGCGGCGTCCGTCGGGGACGGGCCCATGTCGATGCCCTCGGCGTCGATGTTCAGCTCGCGGGCGAGGCCGAACAGCTCCACCAGGGTCTTGCCGGCCGAGGCCATGGCGTCGCGCGGACGCATGGCGGGCTTGGTCTCGACGTCGACGATCAGCTTGTCGAAGTCGGTCCGCTGCTCGACACGGGTGGCCTCGACCTTGTAGGTGACCTTCAGCACGGGGCTGTAGATCGAGTCGACCGGGATGCGGCCGATCTCCTGGCCGGAGGCCTTGTTCTGGACGGCGGAGACGTAGCCGCGACCGCGCTCGACGGTCAGCTCCATCTCCAGCTTGCCCTTGCCGTTGAGGGTGGCGAGGACCAGCTCGGGGTTGTGCACCTCGACACCCGCCGGCGGGGCGATGTCGGCGGCGGTGACGACACCCGGGCCCTGCTTGCGCAGGTACATCACGACCGGCTCGTCGTGCTCCGAGGAGACGACCAGCTGCTTGATGTTGAGGATGAGGTCGGTCACGTCCTCCTTGACGCCCGGCACGGTGGTGAACTCGTGCAGGACGCCGTCGATGCGGATGCTGGTGACAGCGGCACCCGGGATCGACGACAGGAGCGTGCGGCGCAGGGAGTTGCCGAGGGTGTAGCCGAAGCCCGGCTCCAGCGGCTCGATCACGAACCGGGAGCGGAACTCGTCGACGACCTCTTCGGTCAGCGAGGGACGCTGAGCGATAAGCATGGGGTTTCGATCCTCCAGTCTTCGGCGCCCACTATTTGACGCCGAACGAATGGCCATGAGGCGGTGGCCTCATGCCAAGCGTACGGGCTCCTGCAAAAAACAGGAGCCCGTACGAGGTTTAAAGCAGGACCCGCGTGCCCGAAGGCGCTGCGTCAGACGCGGCGGCGCTTCGGCGGACGGCAGCCGTTGTGCGGGGTGGGGGTGACGTCCTGGATCGAGCCGACCTCGAGGCCGGTGGCCTGGAGCGAACGGATCGCGGTCTCGCGGCCGGAGCCCGGACCCTTCACGAAGACGTCAACCTTGCGCATGCCGTGCTCCTGCGCGCGACGGGCAGCGGCCTCGGCGGCCATCTGCGCGGCGAACGGGGTGGACTTGCGCGAGCCCTTGAAGCCGACGTGGCCGGCGGAGGCCCAGGAGATCACGTTGCCCGACGGGTCGGTGATCGAAACGATCGTGTTGTTGAACGTGCTCTTGATGTGCGCGTGGCCGTGAGCGACGTTCTTCTTTTCCTTGCGGCGGATCTTCTTCGCGCCGGCAGCCTGACGACCCTTGGGGGGCATAAGTCTGTTCTCCTACTGAGGTGGTCGGTCCGCTGACCCGCGGGCCGGAGGGATGTCCGGTTACGGGACGGACTACTTCTTGCCCGGCTTCTTCTTACCGGCGATCGCGCGACGCGGGCCCTTGCGGGTACGCGCGTTGGTGTGGGTGCGCTGGCCGCGGACCGGCAGGCCACGGCGGTGACGCAGACCCTCGTAGCAGCCGATCTCGACCTTGCGGCGGATGTCGGCGGCCACCTCACGGCGGAGGTCACCCTCGACCGTGTAGTTGGCGTCGATGTACTGGCTCAGCTTGACCAGGTCTTCCTCGGAGATGTCGCGAACGCGGACATCCGGGTTGACGCCGGTCTCGGCGAGGGTCTGCTGGGCGCGGGTACGGCCGATGCCGTACACGTAGGTGAGGGCGATCTCGATCCGCTTCTCACGGGGGAGATCAACGCCGGCGAGGCGTGCCATTCAAGGCTCCTGTGGTTCTTCAGAGGTCTGGCGTGCCACCTACTCCGACACCTCACGGTGAGGGAGCCCCGGCCTCTGAGCCGGGGGCGGCAGTCCGCCCCGGACGGGACGGATCGGGTGACCCGCTTATGACGTTTTCGCGTCGCGCGAAGTACTACGAGAAATGCTGGGGAGAGATCAGCCCTGGCGCTGCTTGTGGCGCAGGTTGTCGCAGATCACCATGACCCGGCCGTGGCGGCGGATCACCTTGCACTTGTCGCAGATCTTCTTGACGCTCGGCTTGACCTTCATGTTTCAGGTTCTCCGGGTCTAGATCTGACGTTCTTACTTGTAGCGGTAGACGATCCGGCCGCGCGTGAGGTCGTAGGGGCTGAGCTCCACGACGACCCGGTCGTCCGGCAGGATGCGGATGTAGTGCATGCGCATCTTGCCACTGATGTGCGCGAGGACCTTGTGACCGTTCTGCAGCTCGACCTTGAACATCGCGTTCGGAAGAGACTCGATCACGGTGCCCTCGATCTCAATGGCGCCTTGCTTCTTAGCCATGAACTGCGAGATCCACCTTCCGGGACCGGCTACCGTATGCGGAACGCTCGTGCGAACCTGGGTTCACCCCAGCCCCGAGGGGAAGAGGGCGTGCTGAAGCACGCTACGAGTGAGCCGACGGTCCATCCTACGCCAGCGCGCCCCACGCTCCAAAACGGGGGCACCCGAAGGAGTCCGCCGTCACACCCGTGGCCTCAGGCCCCGGTGGAGACGGTCAGCGGCTCGACGTGGGCGGTGCAGGCCGAGCAGCGGCGGGCGGCCTCGGGGATCTCGGTCAGGCACTCGGGGCAGGGACGCTTCGCGGCCTTCGGCTTCTTCGGCAGGTACCGGGCGGTGGCCTTGGTGACAGGCAGCACGACGCAGAAGTAGAGCACCGCGGCGGTCATGAAGAACGCGATCAGCACGTTCAGGAACTGGCCGTACGGGAAGGTGACGTGGGCGATCGTCGCCTTGTACGAGCTGAAGTCGCCGGCCGCGCCGATCACCACGCCCACCAGCGGGGTGAGGAAGGCGGACACGAAGCCGGACACCACCGCGGTGAACGCGGCGCCGATGACCACACCGACCGCCATGTCGACGACGTTGCCGCGCATCATGAAGTCGCGGAATCCCTTGAGCACGTGCTCTCTCCTGCTCGCTCGTAAGCCAGTAGCTGCCACTGCCAGCCGTTAAAAAAATAGGACAAAAGCCCTGGAGGTCCAAACCTCCAGGGCCCTGATCCCTTGTCAGGAGCGGCAGTCGGCCGCCGTGGCGCCTAGGCCAGCGGGTCCGGAGCCGCGGTGATGCCCAGCTTGGCCAGTTCGGCCTTGCCGCCGTCGAAGGCGGTCAGCACCAGCGGGCCCTGCTCGGTGACGGCCACCGAGTGCTCCCAGTGCGAGGCCCAGGTGCCGTCGTTGGTGACGACCGTCCAGTCGTCCTCCAGCACGGTGGTGTGCGGGGTGCCCAGCGAGACCATCGGCTCGATCGCCAGCACGGTGCCGGGGACGAGCTTCGGGCCCTTGCCGCGGCCGCGCTCGACGTAGTTCAGCACGTGCGGCTCCATGTGCATCGCGGTGCCGATGCCGTGGCCGCCGTAGCCCTCGGTGATGCCCCACTTGCCCTTGGGCGGCAGCGGCTGGCGGCGGATGTAGCCCTCGATCGCCTTGGAGACGTCCACCAGGCGGTTGTTCTTCTTCATCTGCGCGATGCCGGCCCACATCGAGCCCTCGGTGACCCGGCTCAGCATCTCGACCTCCGGGCGGACCTCGCCGACCGCCACGGTGATCGCCGAGTCGCCGTGCCAGCCGTCCAGGATGGCGCCGCAGTCGATCGAGATCAGGTCGCCCTCCTGCAGCACCCGGTCACCGGGGATGCCGTGCACGACCTCGTTGTTCACCGAGGCGCAGATCACCCCGGGGAACCACAGGCCGCCGTGGTGGGCCCGGAAGTTCGAGGTGGCGCCGTGGTCGGTGATCACCTTGTCGGCGATGTCGTTGAGCTCCTGGGTGGTCACCCCGGGAGCGACCGCCTCGCGGCAGGCCTTCAGCGCCTCGGCGACGACCAGCCCGGCCGCTCGCATCTTCGCGATCTGCTCGGGGGTCTTGATCTCCACCATCAGGGTCACGCCTTCCAAGTCCGGATTGCCACTGCCTACCACCGTACGACGCCGAAACGGCCGGGCCGCCCGCTCAGGGGCGACCCGGCCGTTCACGCGTACCTCGCTGAGGGACCTCAGCCGTTCTGCTTCAGCGCCTCGATCGCGCGCTGGGTGACCTCGTCCACCTTGCCCAGGGCCGGGATGGTCTCCACCAGGCCCTGCTGGGCGTAGTAGTCGATGATCGGCTCGGTCTCCGTGTGGTAGACCTCGAGGCGGGTGCGCACCTTCTCCTCGGTGTCGTCCGAGCGCTGGTACAGCTCGCCGCCGCACTCGTCGCAGACGCCCTCGACCTTCGGCGGGTTGTAGTCCACGTGGAAGACGTGGCCCCCGTCGTTGCGGCACAGGCGGCGGCCGGCGATCCGGCGGACGACCTCGTCCTCGGGGACCTCGAGGTCCAGGACGCCGTCCAGCTCGATGCCCTGCTCGGCGAGGAACTCGTCCAGCGCCTTGGCCTGACCCAGGTTGCGGGGGAAGCCGTCGAGCAGGAAGCCGTTGGCGGCATCGGCCTGGAGCATGCGGTCCTTGGCCATCCCGATGGTGACCTCATCCGGCACCAGGCGACCCGCGTCCATGTAGCTCTTGGCCTCGAGCCCCAGCGGGGTGCCCTGACCGATGTTGGCGCGGAACAGGTCGCCGGTGGAGATGTGGGGGATGGACAGGGTCTTGGCGAGCAGGTGCGCCTGAGTACCCTTCCCGGCCCCGGGAGGACCAACGAGGACGATACGCATCAGCGGAGGAACCCTTCGTAATTGCGCTGCTGGAGCTGGCTCTCGATCTGCTTCACAGTTTCGAGTCCGACGCCGACGACGATGAGCACGCTGGTGCCGCCGAACGGGAAGTTTGTCTGCTGTCCGAAGGCGACCAGGGCGATCATCGGGATCAACGCGATCAGGCCCAGGTAGAGCGAACCCGGCCACGTGATTCGGGTCAGCACGTAGTTCAGGTACTCGGCCGTCGGCCGACCGGCCCGGATGCCCGGGATGAAGCCACCATACTTCTTCATGTTGTCGGCAACTTCTTCGGGGTTGAAGGAGATGGCGACGTAGAAGAAGGCGAAGAAGACGATCAGCAGGAAGTAGGTGGCCATGTAGATCGGGTGGTCACCCTTGACGAAGTTCTGCTTGATCCACACCGCCCAGCCCGCCTGGCTGTTGGTCAGCTGAACCACCAGGGCCGGGATGTACAGCAGCGACGAGGCGAAGATGACCGGGATGACACCGGCCTGGTTCACCTTGAGCGGGATGTAGGTCGAGGTGCCGCCGAACGCCCGGCGGCCGATCATCCGCTTCGCGTACTGGACCGGGATCCGGCGCTGGGCCTGCTCGACGAAGATGACCAGCATCACAACGATGACGCCGACCGCGACCACGGACAGGAACTCGACCCAGCCGCCGCCGATGGTGCCGGACTGCTTGATGGCCCACATCGAGGACGGGAACTGCGCGGCGATCGAGGTGAAGATCAGCAGCGACATGCCGTTGCCGATGCCGCGGTCGGTGATCAGCTCGCCCAGCCACATGATGACCGTGGTGCCGGCCGTCATCGTGATGACCATGGTGGCGATCCGGAACACCGAGGTGTCCGGCACGATCTGGTTGGCCAGCGGGCAGCCCGAGAACAGCGCACCGCTGGAGGCCGTCGCCACGATGCCGGTGCCCTGGAGCACGGCGAGCGCGATGGTCAGGTAGCGGGTGTACTGGGTGATCTTCGCCTGGCCGGCCTGCCCCTCCTTCTTCAGCGCCTCCAGTCGCGGGATCACGACGGTGAGGAGCTGGAGGATGATGCTCGCCGTGATGTACGGCATGATGCCGAGGGCGAAGATCGTCAGCTGGAGGAGCGCGCCACCGCTGAACAGGTTGACGAGTCCGAAGAGGCCGTTGTTCTTGGTCTCCTTCACGCACTCGTTCACGGCCGTGAAGCTCACGCCCGGGATCGGAATGTGCGAGCCCAGCCGGAACAGCACCATGATGCCCAGCGTGAACAGCAGCTTCTTGCGCAGGTCGGGCGTCTGGAACGCCCGCGCGAACGCACTGAGCACGGTGCCTCCTGCGCCTCCCGCGCGTCGTCGGCGGGAGGGTCGGTCCTGGAATGGGGAGTTTGCGGTTCGGGCTCCCGTACAGACGGCACAGGCGAGCCTACGCGCAGCCTACAAGGGAACTCCACGGACTCTAACAGTGCGCGGCCACTCGAAAGAAGCGCGTACGGCCGCTCCCCCACTCACGGGGGTACGGGATGCCCGGTTTTGCCACACAAAAGAACGAGGGCCGGCGCCGCCCGATTTCGGCCCCGGAGTGAAAGGGCCGGTAAAAGCACGAGCCCCGCACCTCCCGGAGGAGGTGCGGGGCTCGAAGCCGGTTGTCGGCGGGTTCAGCGGGCTCAGACGAGCTCGGTGACCGTACCGCCGGCGGCCTTGATCTTCTCGGCGGCCGAGCCGGAGACGGCGTCGACCGTCACCTGCAGCGCAACCGAGACCTCGCCGGTGCCGAGCACCTTGACGAGGGAGTTCTTGCGAACCGCGCCCTTGGCGACCAGGTCCTCGACCGTGACCTCGCCACCCTGCGGGTAGAGCTCGGCCAGCTTGTCGAGGTTGACGACCTGGAACGTGATCTTGAACGGGTTCTTGAAGCCCTTCAGCTTCGGCAGACGCATGTGGAGCGGCATCTGGCCACCCTCGAAGCGCTGCGGAACCTGGTAGCGGGCCTTGGTGCCCTTGGTACCACGACCGGCGGTCTTACCCTTGGAGCCCTCACCACGACCCACGCGGATCTTGTCGGTCTTGGCACCCGGGGCGGGACGCAGGTTGTGGATCTTGATCGGGTTGTCGCCCATGATCAGTCCACCTCCTCAACCGTCACCAGGTGACGGACCGTGTGGGCCATCCCGCGGATCTCGGGACGGTCCTCCTTCACCACGACGTCGTGCAGACGCTTGAGACCAAGCGAGCGCAGGGTGTCACGGTGGTTCTGCTTGCTGCCGATGTACGACTTGGTCTGCGTGATCTTCAGGCGAGCCATCAGGCGCTCACCCCAGCAGCACGAGCCCGCAGCAGGGCGGCGGGAGCCACGTCCTCCAGCGGCAGGCCACGGCGGGCGGCGATCTCCTCGGGGCGGACGAGGCCCTTCAGAGCGGCCACGGTGGCGTGCACGATGTTGATCGCGTTGTCCGAGCCGAGCGACTTCGACAGGATGTCGTGGATGCCGGCGCACTCCAGGACGGCGCGCACCGGACCACCGGCGATAACACCGGTACCGGGGGCGGCGGGCTTCAGCAGCACGACGCCGGCGGCCTTCTCACCCTGAACCGGGTGCGGGATGGTGCCCTGGATACGGGGGACGCGGAAGAAGTTCTTCTTGGCCTCCTCAACGCCCTTGGCGATGGCGGCCGGAACCTCCTTCGCCTTGCCGTAACCGACACCCACGGTGCCCTCGCCATCGCCCACCACGACGAGCGCGGTGAAGCTGAAGCGACGGCCACCCTTGACAACCTTGGCGACACGGTTGATCGCGACGACGCGCTCGACGTAAGCGGTCTTCTCGACGGCCTGGGCGTTGCCCTGACCGTCACGCTTACGGTCGCGCCGCTCGCCACCCGTGCCGCGACCGGCGCCGCCTTCGCGGCGCTGGGGTCCAGCCATTGGAATTACCTCTCTCGTTTACGTCCGTCGACAGAGTCGACGAGCGGCTTAGAAGTCGAGCCCGGCCTCGCGGGCCGCGTCCGCCAGGGCGGCGATGCGGCCGGCGTACCGGTTGCCCGCGCGGTCGAAGACGACCGACTCGATGCCGGCGGCCTTGGCGCGCTCGGCGACCAGGCTCCCGACCTTCTTGGCCAGCTCGGTCTTGTCGCCCTCGGTGCCCTTGATGGACACGTCGAGGGTGGACGCCGACGCCAGGGTGTGACCCTTGGCGTCGTCGATGACCTGGGCGACCATGTGACGGTTCGAGCGCGTCACGACGAGACGCGGACGCACCTCGGTGCCGACGACGCGCTTGCGAACGCGGATCGCGCGGCGCTTGCGAGCGGCGCTCTTGTAGGCGTTGCCCTTGCCGATCTTGACAGAGACGCTCATCGCTTACTTACCACTCTTTCCGACCTTGCGGCGGATGACCTCGCCCGCGTACTTGACGCCCTTGGCCTTGTACGGGTCGGGCTTGCGCAGCTTGCGGATGTTCGCGGCGATCTCGCCGACCTTCTGCTTGTCGATGCCGTCCACGTGGAACTTGGTGGGCGACTCGACGACGAAGGAGATGCCCTCCGGCGCGGTGATCAGGATCGGGTGGCTGTAGCCCAGCGCGAACTCCATGTCGGAGCCCTTCGCCGTGACTCGGTAGCCGACACCGCTGATCTCCAGCGACTTGCGGTAGCCCGCGGTCACGCCGGTGATCATGTTCGCCACCAGCGTGCGGGTCAGGCCGTGCAGGGCCTTCGAGCGACGCTCGTCGTTCGGGCGGGTGACGAGCACGGTGCCGTCCTCGCCCTTGCCGATCTCGATCGGCTCAGCGACGACGTGGGTGAGGGAACCCTTGGGGCCCTTCACCGAGACCGTCTGGCCATCGATGGTGACGTCCACGCCAGCGGGGACCTGGATGGGCAGCCGTCCAATACGCGACATTGCTGTACCTCCGTTTCCCGAATTACCAGACGTAGGCGAGAACTTCTCCGCCTACGCCCTTCTTGGCGGCCTGCTTGTCGGTCAGGAGGCCGGACGACGTGGAGATGATCGCCACGCCCAGGCCGCCGAGCACCTTCGGCAGGTTGGTGGACTTTGCGTAAACACGCAGACCCGGCTTGCTGATGCGCTTGATGCCGGCGATGGAGCGCTCACGGTTGGGACCGAACTTGAGCTCGATGGTCAGCTTCTTGCCGACCTCGCCCTCAGCGGGCTCCTCAACCTTGTAGGAGGAGATGTAACCCTCCTGCTGCAGGATCTCGGCGACGTGCGCCTTGATCTTGCTCGACGGCATCGCGACAGAGTCGTGGTACGCCGAGTTCGCGTTACGCAGACGCGTGAGCATGTCTGCGATGGGGTCGGTCATGGTCATGATGGCCTCAGGCCTCTCTCGCCGTGGTTTCTCCGCGCCAGGTCCCCCTGCCGCACTCTTCCGAGTTCGCCAGGGGCACAAGCGCAGGGGACCTGCGACGTAGTAAGACTGGGTGCGAGCCCTCCCGAAGAAGGGCCACGGACGTCCATGGGGAAGCCGTGGCAGGGGGCCCGACCCCACTACCTTACGGGAATCCGTACGGCAGACCCAAAACGGGCCGGTGTGGGATCGGGCACCTCTGCGTCGCTAGCTGTGCCTAGGGCTCTTGGATTACCAGGAGCTCTTGGTCACGCCCGGCAGCTCGCCGCGGTGCGCCATCTCACGGAGGCAGACACGGCAGAGGCCGAACTTGCGGTACACCGAGTGCGGACGGCCGCAGCGCTGGCACCGGGTGTAGGCCCGGACGCCGAACTTCGGCTTGCGCTCGGACTTCGCGATGAGGGACTTCTTCGCCATTGGCTCACGCCTCCTTGAACGGGAAGCCCAGAGCGCGCAGCAGCGCCCGGCCCTCGTCGTCGGTCTGAGCGGTGGTCACGACGGTGATGTCCATACCGCGCTGACGGTCGACCTTGTCCTGGTCGATCTCGTGGAACATAACCTGCTCGGTCAGACCGAAGGTGTAGTTGCCACGGCCGTCGAACTGCTTCGGGGAGAGACCACGGAAGTCACGGATTCGCGGCAGGGCCAGCGAAACCAGACGGTCCAGGAACTCCCACATGCGGTCACCACGGAGGGTGACGTGGGTGCCGATCGGCTGGCCCTCGCGCAGCTTGAACTGCGCGATGGACTTGCGAGCCTTGGTCACGGCCGGCTTCTGACCGGTGATCGCGGTCAGGTCGCGGATCGCGCCCTCGATCAGCTTGCTGTCACGGGCGGCCTCGCCGACACCCATGTTGACCACGACCTTGACCAGGCCGGGGATCAGCATGACGTTCTCGTACGAGAACTGCTCCTGCAGCTGGCCCTTGATCTCGGAGTTGTAACGCTCCTTGAGGCGGGGGGCCACCTTCTCAACAGTCGTCTCAGACATCAGATGTCCTCACCGGTCCGCTTGGCAACGCGGATCTTGTTGCCCTGGTCGTCGAAGCGGTAGCCGACGCGGGTGACGACCTTCTTGCCGTCCTTCTCCACGACCAGCTGGACGTTGGAGACGTGCACCGGGGCCTCGACGGTCACGATGCCACCCTGGGTACCCGGACCCGGCTTGGTGTGCTTCTTGACCCGGTTGACACCCTCGACCAGGACCTTGTTCTCGGCCGGCAGGGCCTGGATGACCTTGCCCTGCTTGCCCTTGTCCTTGCCGGTGATGACCTGGACCAGGTCACCCTTCTTGATCTTCATGCTGTTCGCCATGGGTTAGAGCACCTCCGGCGCCAGCGAGATGATCTTCATGAACTTCTTGTCGCGCAGCTCGCGGCCGACCGGGCCGAAGATGCGGGTGCCACGGGGGTCACCCTCGGTGTTCTTCAGCACGACGGCGGCGTTCTCGTCGAAGCGGATGTACGAGCCATCCGGACGACGGCGCTCCTTGACGGTGCGGACGACGACGCACTTGACGACGTCACCCTTCTTCACCGAACCACCGGGGATCGCGTCCTTGACGGTCGCGACGATGACGTCCCCGATTCCGGCGTAGCGGCGACCGGAGCCACCGAGAACACGGATGCAAAGGATCTCCTTGGCACCAGTGTTGTCGGCAACACGCAGTCGCGACTCCTGCTGGATCACAGCTTTCTCCTGATCGTCAACGAGAGTCGACGGGCCGGCCGCTGCTCACACCGGCGTCCTGGGACCCGGTGCACATACGGCCGTACCTCATCGGCTTCGTTACTTGGCCTTCTCGAGGATCTCGACGACGCGCCAGCGCTTCGTCGCGGACAGCGGGCGGGTCTCCGCGAGGAGGACCCGGTCGCCCACGCCGCACGCGTTCTGCTCGTCGTGCGCCTTCAGCTTGTTCGTACGGCGGATGACCTTGCCGTACAGAGCGTGCTTGACGCGGTCCTCGACGGCGACGACGACGGTCTTGTCCATCTTGTCGCTGACGACGAGACCCTCACGGGTCTTGCGGAAACCGCGCGTCTCGTTGGTGTTCTCAGTCATCAGGCGTTCTCCACCGTCTCGATGCCCAGCTCGCGCTCGCGCATCAGGGTGTAGATCCGCGCGATGTCCTTGCGGACGAGCTTGAGCCGTCCGTGGTTGTCGAGCTGCCCGGTCGCCGCCTGGAAGCGGAGGTTGAACAGCTCCTCCTTGGCCTCGCGCAGCTTGGCAACGAGACCCTCGTTGTCCAGCGAGCGAAGCTCAGCAGCCTTGGTAGCGGCCGACATCAGCTCTCACCGTCCTCGCGCCGGACGATCCGGCACTTCATCGGCAGCTTGTGCGCGGCGCGGGTGAGCGCCTCGCGAGCAACCTTCTCGTTCGGGTACGACAGCTCGAACATGACCCGACCCGGGTGCACGTTCGCGATCCACCACTCCGGCGAACCCTTACCGGAACCCATGCGGGTCTCGGCCGGCTTCTTGGTGAGCGGGCGGTCCGGGTAGATGTTGATCCAGACCTTGCCGCCACGACGGATGTGACGGGTGATCGCGATACGAGCGGACTCGATCTGACGGTTCGTCACGTAGGCCGGGGTCACGGCCTGGATGCCGAACTGGCCGAACGCCAGCTCGGTGCCACCCTTGGAAGCGCCGCGACGCTTCGGGTGGTGCTGCTTGCGGTGCTTGACCCGACGGGGGATCAGCATTGGGGTCAGGCCTCCGTTCCGGTGTTCTCAGCAGCCGGAGCCTCGACGGCCTGGGCCGCGGGGGCCTCGGCAGCGGCGGGACGACGGCCACGGCCACCGCGCTCGCCACCACGGCGCTCGCCACCGCGGGCGGGACGACCACCCTCGGGACGGGCCGGGCGGTTGCCCGAGCGGGCAGCGGCGTTCTCAGCGCGGACCTCGGCGATGTTCTTGACGTCGCCCTTGTAGATCCAGACCTTCACGCCGATGCGGCCGAAGGTGGTCTTGGCCTCGAAGAAGCCGTAGTCGACGTTCGCACGCAGGGTGTGCAGCGGCACGCGACCCTCGCGGTAGAACTCCGAACGGCTCATCTCGGCGCCGCCGAGACGACCGGAGCACTGGACCTTGATGCCCTTGGCGCCGGACTTCATGGTGCCCTGCATCGACTTGCGCATGGCACGACGGAAGGAGACGCGGGAGGACAGCTGCTCCGCGACGCCCTGAGCCACGAGCTGGGCGTCCAGCTCGGGGTTCTTGACCTCGAGGATGTTCAGCTGGACCTGCTTGCCGGTCAGCTTCTCGAGGTCGCCGCGGATGCGGTCGGCCTCGGTGCCACGGCGACCGATGACGATGCCGGGGCGGGCGGTGTGGATGTCGACGCGGACGCGGTCGCGGGTGCGCTCGATCTCGACCTTGGAGATGCCGGCGCGCTCCATGCCCTTCGTCATCATGCGACGAATGGCGACGTCTTCCTTGACGTAGTCCTTGTACAGCTTGTCGGCGTACCAGCGGGACTTGAAGTCCGTGCTGATGCCGAGGCGGAACCCGTGCGGGTTAACCTTCTGGCCCATTACCGGGTCCCTTCCTTGCTGCTGACGACCACGGTGATGTGGCTGGTCCGCTTGCGGATCCGGTAGGCACGGCCCTGGGCACGCGGACGGAACCGCTTCAGGGTCGGACCCTCGTCAACGTACGCCTCGGAGATGTAGAGGTCGTCCACGTTGGAGTGGTTGTAGTTGTGCGCGGCGTTGGCGATGGCGCTGTCGAGCACCTTGCCGACCGGCACGGTGGCGGCCTGCGGAGCGAAACGCAGGACGGCCTGGGCCTCCGTGGCATTCATGCCACGGATGAGGTCCACCACGCGGCGGGCCTTCATGGGCGTCACGCGGATGTACCGCGCCTGAGCCCTGGCTTCCATGGTTGTCCCCTTAATGGAGTAAGTCATTGAGTCGTTCTGGCGCTGAAGCTCAGCCCTGTGGCCGGGGCCACAGACGGGCTAGTTAGCGGCGCTTCGACTTCCGGTCTTCCTTCACGTGACCACGGAAGGTGCGGGTCGGAGCGAACTCGCCGAGCTTGTGGCCGACCATCGACTCGGTGACGAACACCGGGACGTGCTTGCGGCCATCGTGGACCGCGATCGTGTGACCGAGCATGCTCGGCGAGATCACGGAACGACGGGACCAGGTCTTGATGACGTTCTGGGTACCCGCCTCGTTCTGAGCGTCCACCTTCTTGATGAGGTGGCCGTCGATGAAGGGGCCCTTCTTGAGACTGCGCGGCATCTGACCTGCTCCTAGCGCTTCTTGTTGGTCTTGCGGCGGCGCACGATGAGCTTGTCCGACGCCTTGTTCGGGCGACGGGTACGGCCCTCGGGCTTACCCCACGGCGAGACCGGGTGGCGACCACCGGAGGTCTTACCCTCACCACCACCGTGCGGGTGGTCGATCGGGTTCATGGCGACACCACGCACGGTCGGGCGGACGCCCTTCCAGCGCATGCGGCCGGCCTTGCCCCAGTTGATGTTCGACTGCTCGGCGTTGCCGACCTCGCCGACGGTGGCGCGGCAGCGCGCGTCGACCAGGCGGATCTCACCGGAGGGCATGCGCAGGTGCGCCATCTTGCCCTCACGCGCCAGCAGCTGGATGCCGGAACCGGCGGAGCGGGCCAGCTTGGCACCGCCACCGGGACGCAGCTCCACCGCGTGGATGGTGGTACCGACCGGGATGTTGCGCAGCGGCAGGTTGTTGCCCGGCTTGATGTCGGCGCCAGCGCCGTTCTCGATCCGGTCACCCTGCGTGATGCCGCGCGGAGCGATGATGTAGCGCTTCTCGCCGTCCGCGTAGTGCAGGAGCGCGATGCGCGCGGTGCGGTTCGGGTCGTACTCGATGTGCGCGACCTTGGCCGGCACGCCGTCCTTGTCGTGACGACGGAAGTCGATCACGCGGTAGGCGCGCTTGTGACCGCCACCCTGGTGGCGAGCGGTGACACGACCGGCGTTGTTGCGGCCGCCCTTGCTGTGCAGGGGGCGAACCAGCGACTTCTCCGGGGTGGACCGCGTGATTTCTACGAAGTCGGCCACGCTGGAGCCGCGACGGCCCGGCGTGGTCGGCTTGTACTTGCGGATGCCCATTTGGCTCTCTCGTCCTCGTCCTAATCGACGATCACGATCTCCTGGTTCAGGAGACCGGACCACCGAAGATGTCGATGCGGTTGCCCTCGGCCAGCGTCACGATGGCGCGCTTGGTGTCCTTGCGCTTGCCAAAGCCCGTCTTGGAGCGCTTGCGCTTGCCCTGACGGTTGATCGTGTTGACAGCCTCGACCTTGACCGAGAAGACCGCCTCGACAGCCTGCTTGATCTGGGTCTTGTTGGCGCCCGGCGACACGATGAACGTGTACTTGTTCTCGTCGAGGAGCGAGTAGCTCTTCTCCGAGATGACCGGCTTCACCAGGACGTCACGGGGGTCCGTGAACGTCTTGCTCGTAACGTCGCTCATCAGGCGGCGCTCCCTTCGAGCTCGCCCTCAGCGGCAACGGCCTTGGCGGACGCGGCCGGACCGGCCACGAAACGCTCGAAGGCGGCCTGGGTGAAGACCACATCGTCGGAGACGAGCACGTCGTAGGTGTTCAGCTGACCGGCGTCCAGGATGTGGACGTTCGGCAGGTTGCGAGCGGACTTGAGGCCCAGCTCGTCCGAACGCTCGACGACCAGGAGGACGTTCTTGCGGTCGGTGATCTTGCCGAACAGGCCCTTGGCGGCCTTGGTCGACGGCGCCTCGGTCGCGGTCACGCCGGTGACGACGTGAATGCGGTTGTGGCGGGCCCGGTCGGTGAGCGCACCGCGCAGGGCGGCGGCGATCATCTTCTTCGGGGTCCGCTGCGAGTAGTCGCGCGGCACGGGACCGTGCACGACGCCACCGCCGGCGAACTGCGGCGCACGGGTCGAGCCCTGACGGGCGCGGCCGGTGCCCTTCTGGCGGTACGGCTTCTTGCCGCCACCGCGGACCTCGCCGCGAGTCTTGGTCTTGTGGGTGCCCTGACGGGCCGCAGCGAGCTGCGCCACGACGACCTGGTGCATCAGCGGAACGCTGACCTTCGCGTCGAAGATCTCGGCCGGCAGCTCGATGCTGCCGGTCTTGTCGCCAGCCGGCGACAGGATGTCAATGGTGCTCATTTCCTCACAGCCCCTTCGCCGCGGTGCGGACGAGGACGAGGCCGCCGTTCGGGCCCGGGACGGCGCCCTTGATGAGCAGCAGACCCTTCTCCGCGTCGACCGCGTGCACGGTCAGGTTCTGGGTGGTCACACGCTCGTGGCCCATCCGACCAGCCATGCGCAGGCCCTTGAACACACGGCCCGGGGTGGCGCAGCCACCGATGGAACCGGGCGAGCGGTGCTTGCGCTGGGTGCCGTGACCGGCGCCGAGACCACGGAAGTTGTGGCGCTTCATGACACCGGCGAAGCCCTTGCCCTTGGAGGTGCCGGTCACGTCGACCTTGACACCCGCCTCGAACAGCTCGGCGGTGATCTCCTGGCCCAGGGTGTACTCGGACGCGTCCGAGGTACGGATCTCGACCAGGTGGCGGCGCGGGGTGACACCGGCCTTGGCGAAGTGGCCCGCGAGGGGCTTGTTCACCTTGCGGGGGTCGATCTCGCCGAAGCCGAGCTGGACGGCGCTGTAGCCGGCCGGGCTGTCGGCGGTGTGGACCTGGGTCACGACATTCGGCCCGGCCTTGACGACGGTCACCGGGACGACCCGGTTGTTCTCGTCCCAGACCTGGGTCATGCCGAGCTTCTCGCCCAGGATGCCCTTAATCTGCTTAGCCATCTTCGGTGCGCCTCTCAGAGCTTGATCTCGATGTCGACGCCGGCCGGCAGGTCGAGACGCATCAGCGAGTCAACCGTCTTCGGCGTGGGGTCGAGGATGTCGATCAGACGCTTGTGAGTACGCATCTCGAAGTGCTCGCGCGAGTCCTTGTACTTGTGCGGCGAGCGGATGACGCAGTACACGTTCTTCTCAGTGGGCAGCGGCACCGGGCCCGCGACCTGCGCACCAGTACGGATCACCGTCTCGACGATCTTCTTCGCCGAGGAGTCGATGACCTCGTGGTCGTAGGCCTTGAGCCGGATGCGGATCTTCTGTCCCGCCATGGCTACTCAGTAGTCCTTTGTCCTTAGTCACTTCACGACCCCCCTCCGACCCCCGCGCTCGGGCGTGTCGCACTCGCGCTTGCAAAAAACCGGCGAAGTACTTCGTCGGTTTCGAACTTTCGGGGTGGGGGGGCAGCCGGGTCGAGGCCCCGCTCACGCTTCCCGGAAGATTCCCGTACTTTCGCCCCGCAGCTGCCGTGGCGTAGAACTCACGCTTGACGGCCATCACGGGAACGACGAGTACATGGGACTCGCTTCCAGTCCTCCCGGCGGGAGGCGCGCAGCATCGGCACTCAACCGAGCAACTTGGACATACTGCCACATGGAGCAGCCGGGATGCCAATCGGGGCCGGTGAGGCGTACCTCACCGGCCCCGACGGGGTGGTCCCGCTGCTCAGTCCTTGCGCCAGAGCACCCAGTCGTGGTCCTTGCTGGACTTCGCGACGTGCCAGCCCGGGAGCGGCTTGTCCCAGCTGTCCTCCGGCTTCACCTCGGGCTCCTTGCCCTTGGCGTCCTTCGCGCCCTTCGCGTCCTTCGCATCCTTGGCGGCGTCGTCCTTGGGCTTGGGGTAGGTCAGCAGCATGGCGGTGGCCTGCTCCGGCGGGGTGTTGCCGTGCTTGACGTTGCTGGTCCAGACCCGGCCCTGGTAGACCTCGAAGGTCAGCGACATCCGGGTGCCCCAGGGCAGGTCCCAGTCCAGGATCACGCTGTCGTCCTTGCGGATGCCGGCCTCCTTGGCCAGGCCGACGGACTCGTACTTGCGGAACTTGGCGTGCGGCTTGGCCACGTTGTCGGTGACGGCGACCGTGGCGTAGGCGGCGAAGATCGTCAGGCAGCCGACCAGGGCCGCGACGATCCGGCGGCCGCCGGCCACCCGCAGCAGCAGGCAGACGGCCAGCACGGCGAGCGCGCCCAGGGTGGTCCGGACCATGTGCAGGCCGTCCCAGGCCGAGGAGAGGAACTGCGCGTCCGGCACGGCCCACGGGATGATCCACACGTTGAGCTTGGAACCCGCGTACTCGGTGACCGACAGCATGGCGATCCCGATGACCACCACGCCGACCGCGGCCAGCCGCAGCAGCGAACGCGTCCCGGACCGGAACAGCACGGCCAGGCCGACCAGCATGAACACCGGCACCAGCACGGCGCAGTAGCGGGCGTACACCCAGTTGTCGACCCGGTTGTCGTCCGCGAGACCGGCCGCGGAGGCCAGTGCGGTGCCGCACAGCAGGGCGACCATGCAGAAGGCCACCACCCGCTGGGCCACCGGGAAGCGGCGGTGGAACACGGCCACCACGCACAGCACGAAGGCGATCGCCCCGAGGCCGTAGGTCGAGGTGGTGAAGTACCACAGCTCGCCGAACGTGCGGACGATGATCGTGGTGGTGAGCTTGCCGTTCTCGAGGTTGTCGAAGACCTTGTTGCCCACCCCGGCGTCGGGCACGTCCTTGAACTGGCCGGTGACGTAGGCGGACAGCAGCTTCACGCCGGCGTAGGCCACCGCGAGCGCGGCCACACCGGCCACCGCCGAGAGGCGCGGGGCCCAGCCGAGGGCCAGCACCACCAGCAGGACCAGGGCGGTCAGCGCCACGACCACGCCGCCGCGGTCGTGGGTGGCCATCGAGTAACCGGCGGCCAGGCTCATCGCCGCCGCGTACAGCGAGCGCCGGCGCATCGACCCGGGCGAGAGCCAGCCGTGCATCCCGATCAGCCAGATGAGCAGGAGCACCGGAAGGACGGCGTCCGTCATCACGAACTGGGAGTAGAAGATCACCGGCGGCACCAGCGCGACGGCGGTGCCGGCCAGGAAGGCGTGCGGACGGGACAGGCCCAGCCGGCGGGCCGCCACGAAGACCAGGGGGAAGACCAACGCGTTGAGCACCGCGTTGATGACCATGATCAGGTGGTACGCGGTGGCCGGGTTGTCGGCGAGCCGCAGCGCCGGCGAGATCAGCAGCGGGTAGCCGCCGGGGATGATCACGCCGGTGGGCATCTCGCTGGCCGGGTGGCCGGCCAGCACCCGCGCGATCGCGAGGTAGCCGTCCTCGTCCGCGTGCACCGAGGGGTAGTAGTTGTGGATCGACAGCGCCAGCCGGAACGCCGTCTGCCCGAGGTAGCCGAGCACCAGGGCCACCGGCCAGAACCAGCGGTGGGCGGCGAGGGCCCGCAGCCGGACCAGCAGCGCCGAGGGCGTCGACTGCTCGGCGGCGGCCGCGGTCGCGTTCCCGTCGCCGTCCTCCCGCAATCTCCGCCCGCCGGGCTCCTGGGCAGAATCGATCAACGGCTGCACCGGGGCACTTCCCTCGTTGTTGGAACCAGCACTTGTCATGTCCTACTTGCAGGTGCGCCGCGAGTCACCTGCACGCACCCCCACTCCTTGGATCGCTCGGGAAGTCTGCCATGCGGCCTGATGTGGAGCCAGTGTGATCATTCGGCGGACGAGGCCCCGCCGCAGGCCGCTCCCGGGCCGGGTCAGCTGCTGCGGACGGCGCGGCCGACCATGGCTCCGGCATGGGCGAAGTCGCCCGCGCCGAGGCGTCCGGCGGCGACCATCAGGGCGTGCAGCCGGGACGACAGGTGCAGGTCGGCCGAGCGGGCCGCCGCGTTCCAGCCCTTGGCGCGCAGTTCCTTGGCGATCAGCCCGTAGTAGCGCAGCTCCTCGTCGAAGCGCTTGCCGTCCTTGACCCGGGTCGAGGAGTCGCTGGCCTGGTGGCGGCGGTAGCGGAACACCTCGCGCTCGTCGACCAGCAGGTTGCCGCCCTCCATCAGCATGTCGACCATGAACGCCAGGTCGTGGACGGCGTCGATGTCCGGGCGGTACGGGATCTTCGACAGCGCGGACTGCCGGTAGAGCAGCGACGGGGTGTACAGCCAGTTCCCGGACAGCAGGCTCTTCACCGCGTCCTCGCCGCTGATCAGGCCCGCCTTGCGGGCCGGAGCGGCGATCCGGCGCTTGACCTTGTCACCGATGCCGAGCGACGGCACCAGGACCCCGTCGCTGTCCATCACCTTCACGCCCGGCTGGACCGCGATCGCGTTCGGGTCGGCCTTCATCCGCTCCAGGACGACGTCCAGGTAGTTCGGCTCCAGCAGGTCGTCGGCACCCATCATCGAGACGAACTCGCGCTCGGCCAGGGTGGAGGCCTTGTAGGTGTTGCCGTTGGGGCCGAGCCGCTCCTCGTTGCGGACGTAGCGGATCCGCTCGTCGGCCAGGCCCTCGATGTACTCCAGCGCCCGGTTGCCCGGGTACTGGTCGTCCACCACGGTCAGCCGCCAGTCCTGCTGGTGCTGCGCCCGGATGCTGTCGATGGTGGCGAACAGGTACTCCGGGTCGCCGTAGTACGGGATGACGAAATCGACGCTCATGGCGGCGCCGCACCTCCTGGTCCTGGGTCGTGCTTCGGTGCCGTCCGGCCGCGGCCGCCGGGCGAGCCAAGTCAACCAGCTTCCGACCGGTGATCGCCGAGCGGTGCCGCTCCGGACCGTCGCACCGGCCGCCGTGAGCGACCGGCCGGCACCCGGGGAGAACGGCCCCGGCGGATCTCCCGGTTCAAGGCGCCGTCCGGAAATGCGGATTTCCGCGCCGCACCCGGAATGTCCGATCCGCGTGCCGGTTGTCCGCCATGTCAGCCCATTCCGGGTATTCCGTGCGCCACCGATGGCAATATCAGGCTACTGTTACAGTCCCCTTCGGGGCACCGCGCCCCCACCGGGTTTCGAAGGGTTCCCGAATGACCATCAGCGCACTCGACGGCCTCGAAGAGACAGGCCGGCCGCGCGCCACCCCGCCGGATCCCTACCCCTCCCCGCGCCCGGCCACCGGCCGCCCCGAATCGCGGTGGTGGCTGATCGCCGAGGGCGCCACGGGAGTCGTCGTCGCGCTGTTCACCACGTGGCTGGCGCGTTACGCGGACGTGAATCCCATGGTGCGGATGGGCCAGGTGAGCGGACTCGCCTGGCTCCAGCTCTTTCTGCTGCTGCTGCTCGGGGCGACGCTCGCCGCGGTCATTCCGGCAATGCGCCACCGGAAACTGCTTCCGGTGCAACTCGGCGCGGCGGTAATCTCCGGCCTCGCCACCGGAATTACCGCGGCGGGCATCTCGGTCGCGCTGAAGGGCACCAGCTGGCCGCTGAACGGTCAGGCCGGCGACTCGCTGACCCTGCAGAACTGGGCGTACCAACTGCTCCACGGCGGATCGGTGGATCCGACCTACCCCCCGCTGTTCCCGCACCTCCTGAGCTGGTCCACGCGCCTGTTCACCGACGGGGACCCGGGCCACGCGCTCAAGCTGCTCGACCTGGCGTTCACCGCGCTGCTGGGCCCCACCGCCTACCTCGCGTGGCGGCTGCTGCTGCCCCCGCTGTGGGCGCTCGGGATCGGCGTCACCTCGGCGCTGCCGCTGATGGACCCGTACAAGCCGTACACCTCGATGGTCCTGGTCGGCCTGCTCCCCGTCCTGGCCAAGCTGCTGCAGCTGGTCCAGCGCGCGCAGCTGCTCGGCCGACGCGAGGCGGTCCTGCTCGGCGCGGCCGTCGGCGGGACCCTCGGGGTGCTGTTCCTGCTGTACTCCGGCTGGTTCGTCTGGTCCGCCGCGGGGCTCGCCCTGCTCGGGCTGATCCTCCTGGTGCGGCTCCAGCGGCTGCACGGCTTCCGCGCCCTGGGCGTCGCCCTGCTGCTGCTGGGCGCCACCTTCGTGACGTTCCTGCTGGTCTCCGGCGCCTACCTGTACCAGCTGCTCACCTCGGCCGGTGCGGCCGTCGACCGGTACTGCTACTTCGACGTCTACACCGAGCCCAGCTACTTCGCGATGTGGGGCAGCGACGTGCCCGGCTCGCTGGCGTACACCACCTGGCCGGTGCCGGGCGAGATCGGCGGGGTCGGCCTGTTCGTGCTGCTGCTGCTCGCCGGGGCCGCTGCGGCGCTCGCGCTCGGGCCGCGCAACTCCGTCGTGCTGGCGCTGGCCGCGGCGGCGGCGAGCGCCTTCCTGATGCGCTACTGGTACGCCGCCCACATGTTCCAGAACCAGGCGATCATGCTGTACCCGCGCACCAACGGGCAGCTGCTGTACTGCTTCATCGCGCTCACCGGGTTCGCGTTCCACCTCGGCGCGGACCGCTACCGGACCCGGCGGCTGAAGACCGCGCCCGCCGCGTCCGGACCGCCGGCCGCCGTCCGCACGCCGCGCGGGGCCGTGGTCGGCGCGTTCTGCGCCCTCGGGCTGCTGTTCGGCATGGCCGCTTCCTCCACCGCCGGCAAGTACATGCCGGAGGACCCGTCGGTGCGGGCCGGCTACGGCAATTTCGCCTGGGAGGCGCAGACCCTGCGGTCGCCCGACGGCAGCTGCTCGCCGTACGTGGCGGCGAACCTGTGCCGGACGCCGGCGACGTCGGAGGAGGCCGCGACCTTCCTGGAGCAGCGGGCCGCCGAGCAGGCGAAGCAGCTGCAGCAGCAGGACCCGCTGAAGTCGCCCTGCTCGGACCGCAACCCGTACCCGAAGGCGAGCGCGCCCGGCGCCGCCTCCGGGCGGCTCTCTGCGGTGATGGCCGCGCTGGTCAGCGGCTGACCGCCGGTCCAGTACGACAGCACGACCGTACGACGAAGCCCTTCCCGCAGAGGTCCGCGGGAAGGGCTTCGTGGTGTCGACCGGTCGGATCAGCGGCCGTCGAAGGCGTAGATGTGGACCGGGTCGTTCCCGCTGACCAGCCGGAACCGGGTCGGGTCGGACTCGACCAGCTTGATCATCTGCTTGTCCCGCCACCCGGACGGGTCGAGGGCGAGGTACTGGGCACCGCTGCGGCGCACGCCGGCCTCGAAGGTCCTGAGGTCGTCGTTGGTGGTCACCTGGACGAGCCTGCGCTCCATCTTCATGCCCACCAGCGGCAGCCGGATGTCCGGCCCCTGGTCCGAGATCGCGATGACCGAGCCCTTGGGCAGCTTCCGCGCGCTGGGGAAGTCGCTCCACGGCCAGACCTTGTCCTGCTGGGTGCGGCGGTGCTGCATCAGGTCGACCGTCCCGCGGAACGCGTCGAAGGTCGGCAGCCAGCCCGGCGACGGCGCCACCCAGGAGGGCTGGCTCGCCTTCCACCCCGCGTTCCCGGCGGTGCCCACCAGGGCGAACCCGATGGCCACCGCGAGCGCCCACCGGGCGTACCCGAGCCCGCCGACGGGCCGCTCGGCGGTCCCGGTGATCCAGGTCAGGAAGACCGCGAGGAAGACCCCGCCCAGGATCGGCAGGTAGACGGTGTAGCGCGCCCACCACGGCCCCGGGCTGGCCGCGACCATCACCATCATCGGCAGCAGCAGGCCGAGCAGCGGCGCCCACTGGCGGCGGCGGACGAAGACGACCACGCCCACGATCACGGCCGGGAACAGCACCCAGAGCCACCCGGTGCCGAGACCGCCCAGCCGCTGGTCGTACGAGAAGGGAACGGCGACCGGCGTGGTCCACGACTCCCAGAGCTGGCCCGGGACGCCGCCGGCGGCCTTGATCACGCCCGGGGTGTTGTTGACCATGATCAGGTCCTGCACGGTCCCCTTGCCGATGAACCCGAACATCGTGAACGGGTAAAAGGGGTTGTCGTACTTGATCCAGGTCCGGACGTACCAGTACGAGGACAGCAGCACCGACGGCAGCACCATGGCCGTCCCCAACACCACCAGTCGGCCCACCCCGTGCCGCAGCGGCCCGGCCGGGCCGCGATCCGTCGAGCCGGCGGCGGCCGCCCGGCGGTCCGCGACGATCGTCAGGACGACCTGGCCGACGCCCACGGCGACGACGCAGGCCATGGTCAGCAGGTTGGAGGCCTTCACGCTGGTGCCGAGGGCGAGCGCCACACCGGCCAGCCACAGGTGGTTCAGCCGCCCCTCGACGGCGCCGCGGCCGTTCGGCAGGGCCAGCACGAACTGGAACGCGGCCGTCGCGGTGGTCGCCGCGCCCACGTCGACGTAGGAGGTCGAGGACTGGGCGATGACGGCGGGGATCAGCAGGAAGCCGAGCGCGCCGAGCAGCGCGTGGTCGCGGCGCGCGCCGAACCGCACCGCCAGGCCCACCGCGGAGGTGAACCCGAGCAGGAAGAACGGCAGGCCCGCGGCCCACGACCAGCGCAGGGTGTGGGTGAAGACACCGGCCCAGGCCCCGAGGACCTCCTGGCCCTGCGGGTAGACGTCCGACCAGAACGCGGCCGGGGTGTGCCCGATGTGGCCGTCCTGGATCCACTGGGCCGGGCCGACCAGGTGGTACCACATGCCGTCCCACTCGCTGGGCAGGACGAACGAGCCGAGCGCGATCCGCCAGCCGTACCCGGCCAGCACCAGCAGCGCGAGGACGACCACGGCCGGGTTGCGCCAGACCGACCCGCAGCGGCGGACCGCCCGCAGGACGCCGGAGACCGTCTCGCGGTGACGCACCAGCAGGTCGGGCCGAGTGCGCACCACGACCACCTCGGCGGCGCCGGCCAGGACGGCCACGGCGAGCATCGGGACCGGCTTCAGGCCGTGGACCGGGACGCCGACCAGCAGGGCCAGCCCGATCAACTGGGCCACCCCCGCCAGGATCCAGCCCGACAGGGCCTCAGCGGCGCGCCACGGCCCCAGCGCTCCGATCACATGCGCCGTGCCGACGGCTGTCGCCAACAGAGCCGCCAACAGCCCCAGTACGCCCACGAGAGAACCTCAACCCATCCACGACTCGGCCTCATACGGCACTTGACAGTGATCCGGGCGACGGTACCAGAGGCGACCAACCGATTAATTGATTACCCAACTGCAGGTAAATTGTCCGAATGGTCACTGCTCGTCCGCTTACACAGGGCCCGGCATAAGAGGTGGGCGGGGGTGCTCGAAGGCCGTTCGAGCCGGTCTGTATCCTTGCCGTGCACGCGTGTCGCCGGGGGGCACCCAGGGCTATCCAGGGTTCTGTGGTACCGAGGTGACGTCCGGTCCCCCGCTTCAGAAGGCGCGCTTCCCCGCTTCTTCGTCAGAGGACAACCAGAATGGCCCAGATTCTCCGGGCGTTGCAACGAGTGGACGACCAGGTCCACCGATCGGTCCGCGAGCGGTTCGGCGACAAGCGTTCGGTTGACGTCAGCAAGGCCCTGTCCTGGACCGGCGAGCACGCCGCAGGCTGGCTCGCGCTCGGTGTCGCCGGTGCGATCGTCGACTCCGACCGCCGCGGCAACTGGCTCCGGGCCACCGCCGCCGTCGCCGGCGCCCACGTCGCCAGCATGGCCATCAAGCGCGTCGTCCGCCGCCCCCGCCCGAACGGCCCGGGCATGGAGCCGCTCGTGAAGACCGCCGGGAAGCACAGCTTCCCGAGCTCGCACGCCACCTCCTCCGCGGCCGCGGTCGTCGCCTTCGCGCCGCTGCTGCCGGCCGCGACCATCGCCCCGGTCGCCGGCGCGGTGTGCTTCTCCCGCCTGGTCGTCGGTGTCCACTACATGTCCGACGTGGTCGGGGGCGCCGCGCTCGGCGCCGCCGTCGCCGCGGCCGGCCGCTCCTGGATCACCAAGGGTCAGCGGGCCGATGGCTGAGGCGACCCTGGAGTCCGGAACCGCGACCGCGACCGCGACCGCGACCGCGACCGCTCCCGAGATAACCGCCGCGACCGAGGTCCGCGCCGCGGTCGAGGTCGACACCGCGTCAGCCGTCCGCCCGTTCCGGCTCAAGGCGCTGCCCGGCGGCCTGATCCGCAACGCCCGGCCCCGCCAGTGGGTCAAGAACGTGCTCGTCCTCGCCGCCCCCGGCGCGGCCGGGATGCTCACCCATACCGCGGTGCTCCGTCAGGTCGGCATCGTCTTCGTGCTCTTCTGCGCAGCGGCGTCCGCGATCTACTTCCTCAACGACGCCATGGACGTCGAGGCGGACCGCGCCCATCCGACGAAGCGCCACCGCCCGATCGCCTCCGGCGTGGTGCCGCTGCCGGTCGCCTACCTGTGCGCGGCCCTGCTCGCCGGCGGCGCCATCACCGGCGCCCTGCTGCTCTGCAACACCCCGACCGCGATCGCGCTGGGCTGCTACCTGGTGATGCAGTTCCTGTACTGCACCGGCCTCAAGCACGTCCTGGTGGTCGACCTCGCCTTCGTCACCTCCGGCTTCCTGATCCGCGCGATGATCGGCGGTCTCGCCGCCCAGATCCAGCTGTCCCAGTGGTTCCTCATCACCACCGGGTTCGCCGCGCTCTTCATGGTCGGGGCGAAGCGCTACTCCGAGCTGGTCAGCATGGGCGACAAGGCCGCCAGCTCGCGCAAGCTGCTCGGCGAGTACAGCGACAGCTACCTCCGCTTCGTCTGGCAGGCCTCCGCCGCCGTCACCGTGCTCAGCTACTGCCTCTGGTCCTCGGACCACAGCACCGGCGCGGACACCGCGCTGCGCCAGATCACCGTCCTCCCCTTCGTCTTCGCCATCCTGCGGTACGCGGTCTTCGCCGACCGCGGCGCCGCCGAGGCCCCGGAGAACGTGGTGCTGAAGGACCGCCCGCTGCTGCTGCTCGGTGCGATCTGGGCCTGCCTGTACGGTTTCTCCGTCCTGGGTGCCGTCTGAGATGGCGAGCCGTGAACAGCTCCGTTCCGCACTGCCGGAGCTGCTGAAGTTCGGGGTCATCGGTGGGCTCGGCTACGCCACCGACGTCGTCCTGTTCGTCCTGCTGCGCGACTCGCTCGGCCCGGTCCTCGCCAAGGTGATCTCGCTGGGCGCCTCGACCGTGGTCGCCTTCGTCGGGAACAAGTACTGGACGTTCCGGGAGCGCCGGGCCGGCGGACCGACCGGCGAGACCGGCCGGGAGACCGCGCTGTTCCTCGCGGTCAACCTGGTGGGTGCGCTGGTCCAGCTCGGCTGCCTCGGCTTCTCGCACTACCTGCTCGGCCTGACCAGCCCGACCGCGGACCTGGTCTCCAGCAGCGTGATCGGCATGGCCCTCGCGACCGCCCTGCGGTTCTGGGGCACCAGGACGCTGGTGTTCCGCGAGGCCCGCGCCTGAGCCACCCGACCGACGAGTAAGGGCCGCACCCGGTGGGTGCGGCCCTTCCTCGTACTCGTTCCCTCGCCGTGCGGGAGTCGCCCGGTCAGCGGTCGGAGCTGACCGGGGCGTCGAGGCGGTCGTTGTTGTGGCGGATGCCCTCGGTGATGGCCACGGTGCGGGCCAGGTCGGTGATCTTCTTCTCCAGCGAGCGGAAGCGCAGGTAGGTGTTGAGGGTGAGGAAGCCCATCGCGATCACCATCAGGTAGAGCACCAGGTCGGTGCCGCGGCCGACGCCGAGCGCGGTGGCGAGCTTGGTCACGCCGCTCGGCCACAGGATGGCGACGACGTTGGCGATCACGAACAGCGCGAAGGCGATGCGCTTCCACGCCCGGGTGTTCGCGGCGTCCCAGCGCCGGACGAACAGGAGGGCCATGGCCACCGCGGCCGCGACCAGGATCAGCTGGATCCAGAGGTGATTCATCGGCGGTTACGCTCCCGCAGCGAGATGTCGAAGAGGATGTTCACGCCGTTGATCAGGGACTGGCCCTTGGCGCGCGAGTAGTCGGTGTACAGGATGTCCACCGGGAGTTCGGCGACCCGCAGGTCCGAGCCGGCGAGGAAGGAAACGATCTCCGAAGCGTGCGCCATGCCGTTCATGGTGATCTTGATCCGGCTGGCGGCCTCGCGGTTCATCACCCGCAGACCGTTGTGCGCGTCGGTGAGCTTGAGCTTGCGGGCCGTCGGGCTGACCGCGGCGGCGGTGCGGAGCACCACCCGCTTGATCCACGGCACCTGGCCGGTCTGCTCGATGAAGCGGGAGCCGAGCACGATGTCGGCCTCGCCCTCGCGCAGCAGCGCCACCATCTTCTCGACGTCCGCGGTCTGGTGCTGACCGTCCGCGTCGAAGGTCGCGAAGTACTCGGCGCCCTCCTGGGCCAGCGCGTACTTCAGACCGGTCTGGAGCGCGGCCCCCTGCCCGAGGTTGACCGGGTGGCGCACCAGGTGCGCGCCGGTCGTCATGACGTGCTCGGCCGTGTCGTCGGTGCAGCCGTCGTCGATCACCACGATGTTCGGGAAGGTCTTGCGCGCGCCCTCCACGACCTCGGCGATCACCTGGCCTTCGTTGTAGGCCGGGATCACCAGCCAGACGTTGTCATACTCGGACACAGGGGCTCCATGCTTGGCGAACGGCACGGCTCCGCGTGCCTCGGGTCTGTCGGTGATGGTCATGGGCGACGGCCGATCACGGTCCGGTCCCCCGCCTCAGGAGGTCCGCAGCGGCTCGGCCGCGGTCCGGTCGGCGGGCGCCGCCGCGGGACGGGAGGGGAACGCGCGGTACAGCGACCACAGCATCAGTGCGGCACTGACCAGTGAGCCCGCCAGGTACGCGAACTCCGCGCGGAGGCCGACGGCACCCGGAGCGAGCGCGACAGCCACCAATGCTACGGAACCGGCGGTCCACCCCACCAGCTGACGCCGGTGCTGCGCGCTCGACATCAGCGCCTGGCCGAAGACCGTCGCGAGGACGTAGCAGAGCGTCCCGAACACCAGCCAGGTGAAGTCCAGCGGTCCGAGCACGTCCTTGGCGTTGAAGAGCAGCGGGTTGAGCTTGGAGCCGAGCACGATCACCGGCAGGCCGCCGCCGATGCACATCGCGGCGACGATCGCGGTGGTGCGGGTCAGCACCTTGCGGAACTCGGCGTGGTCCCCGGCCGCGGCGGCGCCGGAGAGCGCGGAGACCATCGAGGCCTGCAGGGCGCTGTAGGCGAACAGCGGCGCCCGGGCCATCACCACCGCCTGGCCGATCGCGAAGACCAGCGCGTCGGAGGCCTCGGAGTGCTTCGGCGACAGCAGGCGCACGCAGACCACGGTCGCGTTGACCACCAGCTGGCTGAGCATCACCGAGGCGATCAGCAGGCCGAGGCCGCTGGTCAGCTGCTTCCAGGACACCTCCGGCCCCGGGGTGCGGTCGGCCAGGGTGTCGCGCAGGCCGATCAGCGAGGCGGCCAGCGGGGAGACGAACAGGATCAGGCCGAAGGCCAGTGCCGAGTGCAGACCGACCACCGCCGCCAGCGCGGCCAGCCCTATCCGCAGCCCGCCGTCGACCGCCAGCTGGGTGCCGTACGGGCCGAACAGCCCGAGGCCGGCCAGCGCGCCGCGGGCGACCGAGCTCACCGCGAGGCCCGCCAGGCCGCCGGCCAGCGCGACCACCAGGGTCCGGTCGCCGCTGAACAGCTGGTCGGCGATCGGGCGGGCGGCGACCGCCAGCACCGCGCAGACCGCGACCAGGATCGCCATGGCGAGCAGCAGCATCCGCCGCACGGCGGGCAGCGCCCCGTGCCCGGCGACCTTGCGGGCGGCCACCAGCCGGGTCAGTTCGAGCTCGACGGGCTGGAAGAGTCCCCACCCCACGGACATCACGATGGTCCAGAGCATCGTCACCCTGGCCGCGCCGACGGTGCTCAGGCTGTAGCCCACGAGCGCCATGTAGACGTACGCCGAGGCTCCGAGCACGACCGTGCCACCGACCACGAGCCGCGCCCCCGGGGGAAGCACCCCCAGTAGCTTGGCGATCGGGTTCTTCATCACATGACCACCGAATTCACCGGCCGGCCTTACCATACGTTTCCGCACGAGGCCGGCCAGGCCGTGCGATTGCTGTGAATAGTAGCGGGTGGCCGTGAATGCCCAGTGCGCCCGCGCCCCCGCCGGACGCCTTGCCCGGCCCCACCTCGGACCGCATGTCAGGCCCCATGTCAGGCCCCTTGTCGAGCCCCGGGAAGGTGCGGCTCCGGAGCGTCCGCAAGTCACTCGACACGGTGAGCTTCACCCCCTGCTCCGCCGGGTCCGGCTCGGTCCTCCGCTCACCGCGCGGCCCGCGGTCGGGACGGTCATCGGCGGATGCGGGGCCGGGAGCACGTCGACGGCCCGGAACCGGCCGGCGGACCACTGGTCGTCGTCGTCGGAGACGAGCGCACTCGCCGCGCCGGTTCCGCGCGGACCGGCGGGCGGCCCGGGCAGCGGCCGCGGCGGCGCGGTCGGGCGCCGGGCCCCGCGTCGGGCGAGCTGTGTACGGTCGGCACCGGGCCGCGCCCCTCCGGTTCGGTGCCTGCCGCCCGTCTCCCCCATCGGGTCCGGGTCTGCGGGCAGGCTACGGGGGCCCAGCATACCGAGGTCGCGACCGCCCGAAGCGGCCCGGGGGTGCGCCTGGGCCGGGCGCGGAACGGTCGGACCGGGGAGGTGTCGGACCGGCGGGCGGGCGGAGGCTCAGGAGCCGGACGGTCCGGCGGAGCCGCCGCGGAAGACCCAGACCTTCAGCAGGACGAACCGGGCGACCGTGGCCAGCCCGTTGGCGACGACCAGCCCGCCGACCTCCACCGGCCGGGAGGCGTGCGGCACCACCCGGTCCAGCAGGGCGAGCACCCCCGAGCTGAGGCCGAGCCCGATCAGGAAGGCCACCGCGCCCTGCAGCTGGTGGCGGACCATGCCCTGCGAGCCGACCACCCCGAAGGTGAAGCGGCGGTTGGCCGCCGTGTTGGCCACCGCGCTGACCGCCAGCGCGATCAGGTTCGCCGCCTGCGGGTCGGTGAACCACCGCGCGACGACGAACAGGCCCAGGTAGAAGACGGTGCTGAGGACGCCGATGACCAGGAAGGACGGCAGCTGGCGGCGGGCCCCCGGGGTGGGACCGGCGGGTTCCCCGGTCAGCGTCACCGGCCCCGGCCCCGCTCGTCGTCCTCGGCCGAGTCGTAGCCGACGAAGTAGGTCGGGCGCGCCTGCACCGCCGAGTAGATCCGGCCGACGTACTCCCCCAGCAGCCCGACGCAGATCAGCTGCACGCCGCCGAGGAACAGCATCCCGATGAACAGCGAGGACCAGCCGGGCACCGTCGATCCGAGCGCGTACGCGACGGTGGCGTGGATCGCGAGCCCGATGCAGACCACGAAGCTGACCAGGCCCAGGTAGGTGGCCAGCCGCAGCGGGGCTGCGGAGAAGTTGGTGATGCTGTCCAGCGCGAGCCGCACCATCTTGGACAGCGGATAGTGGGTGCCGCCGGCCACCCGCTCCTCGCGGACGTACACCACCTCGCCGCTGGGGAAGCCGAGCCACGGCACCAGCAGCCGGTAGACCGGCTGGTGCTCGGGCAGCTGCTTGAGGGCGTCCACGGCGTTGCGGCTGAGCAGCCGGAAGTCGCCGGCCTGGTTGGGCATCCGCTTGCCGACCAGCTTGCGCATCAGCCAGTAGTAGGCGCCGGCCGACCGGCGCTTGAAGGCGGTGTCGGTGCCGCGGTCCCCGCGCACGCCGTAGACCACGTCGAGGCTCTGCTCGCGGGCCAGGTCGAGCATCTCCGGGATCTTCTCCGGCGGGTCCTGCAGGTCGGCGTCGATGCTCACCACGTAGTCGCCGAGCGCCCGGTGGATGCCCGCGGTGAGCGCGGCCTGGTGCCCGGAGTTGCGGGCGAAGCGGACGATGCGGAACTGCGGCCAGTCCTGCCGGATCTTCTGCATGAGCACGGGCGTGGCGTCCCGGCTGCCGTCGTCGACCCCGACGACCTCGTAGTCGACGCCCAGCCCGTCCAGGATCGGACGCAGCCGCTCGACGGTCAGCGGGAGCGCCTCCTGCTCGTTGTAGATCGGCATCACGACCGACAACAGCGGTGCCGTAGACATGCGTTGGTCCCACTTTCCGCGACGGCGGGGGCTGGATGGTGAGCCGACCATAACAGTCGGCCATGAGCTGTCCGTGAGAGGAAGTACGCCCGGATGAGCGCCGGGCTGGACGCCGAAGGGCCCCACGCACCGCGGGGTGCGTGGGGCCCTTCGGACTGGCCTGTACGAGGCAGGCAGGTCAGAGCGTCAATTACTTGACGATCTTGGTGACCTGGCCGGCGCCGACGGTGCGGCCACCCTCACGGATGGCGAACTTCAGGCCCTCCTCCATGGCGACCGGCTGGATCAGCGCGACGGTCATGGCGGTGTTGTCGCCCGGCATGACCATCTCGGTGCCCTCGGGGAGGGTCACGACGCCGGTCACGTCCGTGGTACGGAAGTAGAACTGCGGGCGGTAGTTGTTGAAGAACGGGGTGTGGCGGCCACCCTCGTCCTTCGACAGGATGTAGGCCTGGGCCTCGAAGTCGGTGTGCGGGGTAACCGAACCCGGCTTGATGATGACCTGGCCGCGCTCGACGTCCTCGCGCTTGATGCCACGGAGCAGCAGACCGACGTTCTCACCGGCCTGGCCCTCGTCGAGCAGCTTGCGGAACATCTCGATGCCGGTGACCGTGGTGGTGGTCTTCTCGGTCTTGATGCCGATGATGTCGACGGTCTCGTTGACCTTGAGGATGCCGCGCTCGATGCGACCGGTGACGACGGTGCCACGACCGGTGATCGTGAAGACGTCCTCGATCGGCATCAGGAACGGCTGGTCCACGGCGCGGGCCGGGGTGGGGATGTTCTCGTCGACCGCGTGCATGAGGCCGAGGAGCTTCTCGCCCCACTCCTTGTCGCCCTCGAGGGCCTTCAGGGCGGAGACGCGGACGACCGGCAGGTCGTCGCCCGGGAACTCGTACTCGGAGAGGAGCTCACGGACCTCGAGCTCGACGAGCTCCAGGATCTCCTCGTCGTCCACCATGTCGGCCTTGTTCAGGGCGACGACGATGTAGGGGACGCCGACCTGGCGGGCCAGGAGGACGTGCTCCTTGGTCTGCGGCATCGGGCCGTCGGTGGCGGCGACCACCAGGATGGCGCCGTCCATCTGGGCGGCACCGGTGATCATGTTCTTGATGTAGTCAGCGTGACCCGGGCAGTCGACGTGGGCGTAGTGACGCGCCTCGGTCTGGTACTCGACGTGCGCGATCGAGATGGTGATACCGCGCTGACGCTCCTCCGGGGCCTTGTCGATCTGGTCGAACGGCGTGAAGGGGTTGATCTCCGGGTACGCGTCGTGCAGCACCTTGGTGATGGCCGCGGTCAGCGTGGTCTTGCCGTGGTCGATGTGACCGATGGTGCCGATGTTGACGTGGGGCTTCGTCCGCTCGAACTTCGCCTTGGCCACTGAGTCCTCCTGAGGACAGTTCCTGTACGCCGTGCTGACGTCAGTTGGTCTTTGATCGGGACCGGCCCGGGTGCCGGAAGCACCTCGCACCGTCCCGCGGGTGGGGGCCGGAGGCCCCGGGAGGATCCGTCCGGATCCTCCCGGGTCGCCTCCTAAACAGCCTAAGGGGTGTGAATCATCCCGAATGTCGGACTGATTCTGATGCCGGCAGAGCCGGACCTCACTCGCCCTTGGACTTGGCGATGATCTCCTCAGCCACGGCCTTGGGGACCTCGGCGTACGAGTCGAACTGCATCGAGTAGCTCGCGCGACCAGAGGTCTTGCTGCGCAGGTCACCGACGTAGCCGAACATCTCGGAGAGGGGCACCAGCGCCGTGACGACGCGGGCACCGTGACGCTCGTCCATGGACCGGATCTGGCCACGGCGAGAGTTGATGTCGCCGATCACATCGCCCATGTAGTCCTCGGGCGTGGTGACCTCGACGGCCATCATCGGCTCGAGAAGGACCGGCTTGGCCTTCTTCGCGCCTTCCTTGAAGGCCATCGAACCGGCGATCTTGAACGCGAGCTCGGAGGAGTCGACGTCGTGCGACTGGCCGTCGAGCAGCTTCACGCGGACACCCTGCAGCGGGTAGCCGGCGAGAACACCGAACTCCATGGCCTCCTGGCAACCGGCGTCGACCGACGGGATGTACTCCCGCGGCACGCGGCCACCGGTGACCAGGTTGACGAACTCGTAGCCCTCGGCCTGCTCGAGCGGCTCGATCGCGATCTGCACCTTGGCGAACTGACCGGAACCACCGGTCTGCTTCTTGTGGGTGTAGTCGATGCGCTCGACGGCCTGACGGATCGTCTCGCGGTACGCGACCTGCGGCTTGCCGACGTTGGCCTCGACCTTGAACTCACGACGCATGCGGTCGACCAGCACCTCGAGGTGCAGCTCGCCCATGCCCGCGATGATGGTCTGGCCGGTCTCCTCGTCCGTGTTGACCTGGAAGGACGGGTCCTCCTCGGCGAGACGCTGGATGGCGACACCCAGCTTCTCCTGGTCACCCTTGGACTTGGGCTCGATGGCGACGCGGATGACCGGGGCCGGGAAGTCCATGGACTCCAGGATGACCGGGCTCTTCTCGTCGGCCAGCGTCTCACCGGTGGTGGTCTGCTTCAGGCCCATGACGGCGACGATGTCGCCGGCGCCCACCGACTCGATCTCCTCACGCTTGTTCGCGTGCATGCGGTAGATCTTGCCGATGCGCTCCTTCTTGCCCTTCACGGCGTTCAGCACGGAGGTGCCGGACTCCAGGCGACCGGAGTAGATCCGGACGAAGGTGAGCTTGCCCAGGTGCGGGTCGGACATGATCTTGAACGCCAGCGCGGCCAGCGGCTCGTCGTCCGAGGCCTTGCGGGAGATCTTGGTGTCCGGGTCGTTGGGCTTGGTGCCCTCGATGGACGTGATGTCCAGCGGCGACGGCAGGTACTTGACGACCGCGTCGAGCAGGGGCTGAACGCCCTTGTTCTTGAAGGCGGTACCGCAGAAGATCGGGGTGAAGTCCGAGTTCAGGGTGCCCTTGCGGATCGCGTCCTGCAGCAGCTCGACCGGGATCTCCTCGCCCTCGAGGGCGAGCTCCATGATCTCGTCGCTGACGTTCGAGACGGTGTCGATCAGCTGCTCGCGGTACTCCGCGGCCTGCTCCTGGAGGTCGGCCGGGATGTCGACGACGTCGTACATCTCGCCCTTGGCGGCCTCGGCGGACCAGACCAGAGCCTTCATGCGGACAAGGTCGACAACGCCCTTGAAGTCCGCCTCGGCACCGATCGGCAGCTGCATCACCAGCGGGGTGGCGCCGAGGCGCTCCACGATGGTGTCGACGCAGAAGAAGAAGTTCGCGCCCGTGCGGTCCAGCTTGTTGATGAAGCAGATGCGCGGGACGCCGTAGCGGTCAGCCTGCCGCCACACGGTCTCGGACTGGGGCTCGACACCGGCGACACCGTCGAACACCGTCACGGCACCGTCGAGGACGCGCAGCGAACGCTCCACCTCGACGGTGAAGTCGACGTGACCCGGGGTGTCGATGATGTTGATGGTGTTGTCGACGCCGTCGACCGTCCAGTGACAGGTCGTCGCGGCCGACGTGATCGTGATGCCGCGCTCCTGCTCCTGCTCCATCCAGTCCATGGTGGCAGCGCCATCGTGGACCTCACCGATCTTGTACGAGACACCGGTGTAGAACAGGATCCGCTCGGTGGTGGTGGTCTTGCCCGCGTCGATGTGCGCCATGATCCCGATGTTGCGGACCTTGGCGAGGTCAAGGGAGGTTGCAGCCATGGTGGCTCGTTCTCTCTCTGTCTAGTGACGGGGTACGGACTACCAGCGGTAGTGCGCGAAGGCCTTGTTGGACTCGGCCATCTTGTGGGTGTCCTCGCGACGCTTCACGGAAGCGCCCAGGCCGTTGCTGGCGTCGAGGATCTCGTTCATCAGGCGCTCGGTCATGGTCTTCTCGCGACGGGCGCGGGAGTAACCGACCATCCAGCGCAGCGCCAGGGTGCTGGCACGGCCCGGACGGACCTCGACCGGAACCTGGTAGGTCGCGCCACCGACACGGCGGGACTTGACCTCGAGGGCCGGCTTGACGTTCTCCAGCGCGCGCTTCAGCGTGACGACCGGGTCCGAGCCGGTCTTCTCGCGGACGCCCTCGAGGGCGCCGTACACGATCCGCTCGGCGGTGGAGCGCTTGCCGTGCAGCAGGATCTTGTTGACCAGCTGGGTGACGACCGGGGAGCCGTAGACCGGGTCGATGATGACCGGGCGCTTCGGGGCGGGGCCCTTACGAGGCATTCTTACTTCTCCTTCTTGGCGCCGTAGCGGCTGCGGGCCTGCTTGCGGTTCTTGACACCCTGGGTGTCGAGCGAACCGCGGATGATCTTGTAGCGGACACCAGGAAGGTCCTTCACACGACCACCGCGAACCAGCACGATGGAGTGCTCCTGCAGGTTGTGGCCCTCGCCCGGGATGTAAGCGGTGACCTCGATCCCGCTGGTGAGGCGCACACGGGCGACCTTGCGGAGAGCCGAGTTCGGCTTCTTCGGGGTGGTCGTGTACACACGCGTGCAGACCCCACGGCGCTGCGGGGAGCCCTTCAGCGCGGGAGTCTTGTTCTTCTCGACCTTGTCCTGCCGGCCCTTTCGGACCAGCTGCTGGATCGTAGGCACCGTTTCTCCGTTTTCTGTGTGCCAAGGCTTGGTGGAACTAACCTGCGGTGTCTCCCTCGCACACGACCCCGTGGTCGACCCACGCGGTCGGGTGTGTTGGGCTATTCCGACACGGAATCCCATGAGCTGATGTACAGCGACGGCGCTCTACGCGCGGTGCGCTGGAGGGCGCTCCGGCTCGGCGCGGCGACCGGTGTGCATGCACGCACAAGGACCCGGGGACACCCCAGGCACAAGGTCAGAGCGTACCTAGCGCATGGGGCGCGGTCAAAACAAATGCAACGCCGCAGGTCGCGACCTTCGACCGGATGTCGCCCCGGTGTCCCGTACGCGACCGGCCGGTGTCGGGCCGCCCTCCACCCGCTCTACCACAGTCGGCGGGCACCCGCCACCCGGAGCGCCGGGCGGGGTGGCGGGGCGCTACAGGGCGCCGAGCAGGATGATCAAGGTCCAGAACGCGGCGCCCAGGTAGCCGAGGACCAGGCCGAGGACGGCCGCCCAGTCGCCGTCCATGTCGCGCTCGCGGATCTGGGACCGGGCGATGTGGCCGGTGATCACCGCGGGCACCACCGGCAGCGCCAGGAAGCCGGTCAGTCCGCACACCATGGAGACCACCGCCAGCACGCTGGTGGGCCGGGGCTTCGGCGGGGGCGGCACCAGGAAGGTCGCCGGGACCGGCTGCGCGGCCTGCAGCGGCGCAGCCATCGGCCCGGCCGGCAGGTCGGCCACCAGCGCGGCCAGCTCGCCGTAGGTCAGCGCCCGGGACGCCGCCTCGTGGCGCTGCTCGTACTCCTGAGCGGACAGCCGCCCCTCGGCGAACCCAGCCTTCAGCACGTCCACCGCCCGGTCGCGGTCCGCGTGGCTCGCCCGCATCGCCGCCTGCGGTGACGGCACGGGCTGCCAGCCGGCCGCCGCAGGCCGATGGGCGGGACCGGGCTCGCCCCACGGTTGAACGGACATCCGCCACCTCCCGGCAGCGCGGCACCCCGCGCGCTCACTGCTGCTCATAGTGCAGGACGAACAAGGGGACCGAGTAGTTGCCGGATCGGACCACCGACCGCCCGGCCCGGGCCGTCGAGCGGTGGGGATCGCCTCCTCGGTCCCTCCGGCATCATGGGCCGGAGGGACCGGGCCGTCGAGGAGAGCAGGGACACACCGTGGGCAAGCGCGCGCAGCAGCAGGGCGACGGGAACGCCGGACCGCTGCTGGAGCAGGCGGTGCGGTCGGTGCTCACCGCCCCCGAGGAGGGGCTGGACCTCGCGCTGGACACCGGGGCCTCGCTGCTGGCCGCCTCGGTCGGGCAGTGGCCGGCGGTCAGCCGGGCGCTGCTGGGGTACGCGGACACCGCGGTCGGCCGCTGCTGGTCGGCCGGGTGGCGCCCGGCGGACCTGGTGCGGGTGGTGCGGCGCGGGCTGAAGCCCGTCCACCTGGCGCTCGCGGTGGACCTGATCGCCGCCGAGGGCCGCCGCCACCCCGCCGCGGGCCTGGACCGGCGCTGGCAGGAGCAGCTGCGCGAGCTCGAGACCGAGGTCTGGTGGCCCGCCGACGAGCAGTACCTCGGGGCCTTCGCCCAGCGGCACCGGCTGGACCGCTTCGCCCTCGCCACCGCCGTCCTGGAGCTGCTGCGCAGCTGGGGCCGGCTGCCCCCGATCGCCCCGGTCGGCCCGGCGCCCGGCCGGTCCGCACCGACCCGGCACTCCACCGGGCCGGCGGCCGGCGAGCCGCGGATGCTGGCCCGGATCCGGGCGCTGCTGGCCAAGGCCGAGTCCACCGAGTACCCGGAGGAGGCCGAGGCGCTGACCGCCAAGGCCCAGCAGCTGATGGCCCAGCACAGCATCGACGAGGCGCTGCTGGCCGCCGCCGCGGCCGACCGGGACACCCCGGCGGCGCTGCGGATCGGCGTGGACAACCCGTACGAGGGCCCCAAGACGATGCTGCTGGACGCGGTCGCGGCGGCGAACCGGTGCCGGGTGGTGTGGGCGAAGGAGTTCGGCTTCTGCACCGTGATCGGCTTCGACGGGGACCTGGACGGCGTCGAGCTGCTCTACACCTCGCTGCTGGTGCAGGCCACCCACGCGCTCAACAAGGCGGGCTCCGGCAAGGGGTCGCGCAGCAAGGCGTTCCGGCAGTCCTTCCTGGTCGCGTACGCGGCGCGGATCCGCGAGCGGCTGACCGCCGCCACCGAGCGGACCACCAGCGCCGCCGCGGCCGGCCGCCACCTGCGCGAGGACGGCACCGAGGAGCAGCTGCTGCCGGACGAGCGGCTGCTGCCCGCGCTGGCCGCCCGCTCGGCGGCGGTGGACGAGGAGGTCGGCCGGCTGTTCCCCAAGCTGGTCTCGCAGCGGGTCCGGGTCAGCGACGGCGAGGGCTGGGCCGCCGGGCGGGCCGCGGCCGACCGCGCCGCGCTGCACGGGCGGGGCGAGATCCACGACTGACGGCCCGCCTGATAGAAACGACCCGCCACGAACGAAGGGGGATTCGACGTGACGGAGTCGGCGGCGGAGTCGGGATACCGGGACCGGGTGCGCGGCGCGCTGCTCGGCGGCGCGATCGGCGACGCACTGGGCTGGCCGGTCGAGTTCCAGCAACTGCACCAGATCCAGGACAGGTTCGGACCGCGGGGCGTGACCGCGCTGCCGGCCGGGAACGGCCCGGCCGAGGTCACCGACGACACCCAGATGACGCTGTTCACCGCCGAGGGCCTGATCCGCGGCTTCGTCCGCGGCTGGACGGGCGGCGGAGGCTCGGTGCCGGAGGCGGTGCACGGTGCCTACCGGCGCTGGCTGCGGACCCAGTACCAGTCCGAGCCGGACACCGAGCCGCAGCCCCGCCCGTACGACGGCTGGCTGCTGGGGCAGCCGTTCCTGTACGTGCGGCGGGCGCCGGGCAACGCCTGCCTGAGCGGGGTGTCCGAGCACCCGCAGTTCGAGGCGCCGTCCGCGATCGGGCGGCCGGGGCCGATCAACCCCGGCTCCAAGGGCTGCGGCACGGTGATGCGCTCGGCGCCGTTCGGGCTGGCCCGGCTCGGTGTCGAGCAGTCCTTCGGGCTCGCCGTGCAGTGCGCCCAGCTCACCCACGGGCACCCGACCGGCTACCTCGCGGCGGGCGCCTTCGCGGCGCTGGTCGAGCGGCTGGCCGCCGGGACGGAGCCGTGGGCGGCGGTCGGCGAGACGGTGGAGCAGATCCGCGAGCTGCCGAGCTCCAAGGAGACCGTCCAGGCGCTGGCCCGGGCGGTGCGGCTGGCCCAGGAGGCCGAGCCCGTGGCGGAGACGGTGGAGCGGGTCGGGCTCGGCTGGGTCGCCGAGGAGTGCCTGGCCATCGCGGTGTACTCGCTGCTGGCGGCCACCCTCGACCCCGAGCCGGTGCGCACCGCGCTGCTGCTGTCGGTGAACCACTCCGGGGACAGCGACTCCACCGGTGCGGTCTGCGGCAACCTGGTCGGGGCCGCGTACGGCGCCTCGGCGCTGCCCGGTGAGTGGGTCCGGGCGGTCGAGGGGCGGGCCGAACTGCTGACGGTCGCGGACGACCTGCTGGTGCTGTTCGGCAGCCGCGACCCGGCCCACCCGGCGCTCGGCGGGCGCTACCCGGCCTGGTGAAACGGCCTGGTAGCTACTTCGCCTGCGGGTCGGTGACCTGGCCGAGGAACAGCGGCCGGCCGGTGGAGGTGTCCCGGATCAGGAACAGGAACGGCCGGTCGATGTGCAGCTGGGCGGCCTGGCGCGGAGCCGGCGCCGCCGCGGAGCCGATCCCGACGCCGCTGCCGGCCGCCGCGACCGTGCCCTCCTCGTCGACCTGGACGGTGGCCTTCTGCACCACCGTGCTGACGGCGAGCGGCGGCTCCTTGGCGATGCCGGTGAGGTCGGCGTTGTCGAAGGCCGCGTGGACGCCGAGCGAGCGCAGCGCGGCGGTGAGCTCGTTGGACGTGTCGAAGTGGAAGCGCGGCAGCTGCAGGTCGACGGGCTGCGCACTGAGGGCGCCGAGGATCCGGTCCAGCTGGGGCTGGTCCAGCCCCTTGCTGAAGGCTGCGAAGCCGCCCTGTGCGGGGACGATCAGGTCCATCGCCAAGTTGCCGTCCGCGTACGGGAGTTCGACGGCCTGCCAGGGCTCGCCGACGATCCCGCCGGAGCCGTCGGCGTACTTGAACTCGCCGGTCTGGCTCATCGTGGAGACGTTCGGGGTGGTGCCGTCGAGCTTGTGGAACGGGCGGTCCTCGGTGTGCCCGGGCTTGAACTCGGAGGCCCACTTCGCCTTGAGGTAGAGGGCGTCGGTGAGGACCAGCCGGGTGTCCGGGTTGATCGCCTTCGGGGCGAAGAGGTCCTTGATCCGGCCCTCGGTGGCCTTCTCCACGGCCGCGTTGACGGCCTTGCGGCTGCCCTCCGGATCCTTCTTGAAGTCGGTGGTGTGCATTCCGGCGTCGAAGGCGGCGGCGAGCGTCGCCAGGTAGTCGGACTCCACCGGGAAGCCCTGCTGCGTCCAGACCTCGTCGGCCTGGTGCAGGGTGACCTGGTCGCCGTTCTTCGTCCGCTGGTCGAGCGCGCCGACGGCGAGGGCGTACTGCTTCGGGTCGAGCTCGGTGTGCAGGGCCTTGGCCAGCTCCTGTTCGGTCGCGCCGCGCGCCCCGGGCAGCAGCATCCCGAGCGCGGTGGCCAGCCCGACGGGCGAGATCACCGTGTTGCGCCCGGCGCCGTCCGGCGTCGCGGTGAGGGTGTGCAGGAGGTCCAGCCCGAAGGCGTCGGTGCCCTGCGCGGTGGCGGCCACCTGGGCCGGGTCCACGGCGGGCCGGCTCGCCGGGGCGGAGGCCTTCAGCTCCGTACCGGTCGCGGCCCCGGTGCTGCCGCAGCCCGCGACCAGCGGCGCGGCGAGGGCGGCGGCGAGGAGCAGCGCCGCCGGGCGGCGGGGCGTGCGACGACGGGTTCCGGTGCTGCTGTTCGTCATGGCCCTTCGACGCGGCACCCCGCCTTCGGGTTCCCTCAGTCCCAGAGCGCCCCGAGCTCCAGCAGCTCGTCCCGGTGCTCGATCCGCTCGACCCACTCCTGCGGCCAGGCCGCCTCGCCGTGGTGGGCGCCGGCGAAGGCGCCGGTCAGGCAGGCGAGCGAGTCGGAGTCGCCGGAGCTGTACGCGGCCCGGCGGACCGCGGCCACCGGGTCGTCCGGCAGCAGCAGGAAGCAGAGCAGGCCGGTGCCGAAGGCCTCCTCGGCGACCCAGCCCTCGCCGGTGGCCAGGCAGGGGTCGGCCTCCAGGTCGGGCGCGGCGAGCGCGGACTGCAGCTGGTCGAGGACCTTGAGGCAGTCGTCCCAGCCGCGGGCGAGCACGGCCTGCGGCGAGGCGCCGTACCAGCGGTCGGCGAGGTCGCCGAGCCAGAACTCGTCGTAGCGCTCGCGGCTCGCCAGCGCGTACGCCCGCAGCACCGCGGGCAGTCCGGCGGGCGGGACGCCCTCGGCGAGCTTGCGCACGGCGTACGCGGTGAGGTCGCTGGCGGCGAGGGCGGTCGGGTGGCCGTGGGTGAGCGCGGACTGCAGCTGGGCGGCGCCGGAGAGCTGCCGGGCGTCCAGCTCGCGGATCAGTCCGACCGGGGCGACCCGCATGTTGGCGCCGCAGCCCTTGGAGCCGACGTCGCTGGCCTGCTGCCAGCGGTACTTCTCGTGGCTGAGCCGCTCGCAGGCGCGCAGGCAGGTCATGCCGGGGGCGCGGTTGTTCTGCGGGGAGCGCCACCAGTCGACGAACTCCTCGCGGACCGGCCGCTCCAGCCGCAGCGGGGTCAGCGGCCCACGGGCCAGGGCGGTGCGCAGGCCGCGGGCGAGGGCGAGCGTCATCTGGGTGTCGTCGGTGACCAACGCCTTCGTCGGCAGCGGGAGTCGCCGCCAGTCTGGCTCGACGGCGGCGATCTCCTCGACGCTCTTGAACTCGGTCACCCGGCCGATCGCGTCGCCGATCGCCAGCCCCAGCAGCGCCCCTGTCGCCTTGCCCACGGCAGTCCCCCCTCTTCGTGGTCAGACCTCGACCAGCAGTTCCTTGAGCCCGCGGATCACGTAGCCCGGGTTCCACTCGGGCTCGCGGACCAGCCGCAGGCCCGGGGCCCGGCGCAGCAGCGTGCCGTAGGACTCGGTGAGCTCCAGTCTGGCAAGCGGTGCGCCGAGGCAGAAGTGGATTCCGGCGCCGAAGGTGATGTGCGGGTTGTCGGTGCGGCCGAGGTCGAGCCGGTCGGGGTCGGCGAAGCGCTCGGGGTCGCGGTTGGCGGAGCCGAAGAGGAGCGCGATCTCGGCGCCGCGCGGGATGGTGACGCCGCGGACCTCGATGTCCTCCAGCACCCAGCGCTCGAACATCTGCAGCGGGGTGTCCCAGCGCATCAGTTCCTCGACGGCGGTGGGCAGCAGCTCGTCCACCGAGCCGTGCAGCCGGGCAAGCTCCTCCGGGTGGCGGAACAGCGCCCACCAGCCGTTGCCGGTGGTGTTGACGGTCGCCTCGTGGCCGGCGTTGAGCAGCAGCACGCAGGTGGAGACCATCTCCTGCTCGCTGAGCGCGTCGGAGCCCTCCTGGGCCTGGATCAGCGCGCTGATCAGGTCCGCGCCCGGATTCACCCGGCGCTCGCGGATCAGGGCGCGCAGGTAGTCGGAGAACTCGATGCTCGCCGTGACGGCCCGGCGGGCGGTCGCCTCGCTCGGGTTGAGCTCGAACATCCCGGTGATGTCGGCGGACCAGGGCCGCAGCAGGTGCCGGTCGCCCTCCGGGACGCCGAGCATCTCGGCGATCACGGCGACCGGCAGCGGCTCGGCGACGGCGGCGATCAGGTCCCCGCCGCCGGCCGCGAGCAGCCCATCGACCAGTTCGCCCGCGAGGCGCCGGACGGTGGGCCGCAGCCCCTCGACCATGCGCGGGGTGAAGGCCTTGGAGACCAGGCGGCGGATCCGGGTGTGGTCGGGCGCCTCCAGGTCGAGCAGCCCGTAGTCGTTGAGGGTGTGGAAGGGCTCGTGCGCCGGATCGGGCTCGGGGCGGCCGAAGTCCTGGTGGCTGAACCGGTGGGTGTAGGTGCGGCCGAGGCGCCGGTCGCGCAGCAGCGCGCTGACGTCCTCGTGGCGCGAGACCAGCCACTGGTTCGTCGGCTCGAAGTACGTCACCGGCGCGTGCTCGCGCAGTTCGGCGTACGCGTCGTACGGGTGGGCCACGAACGCCGCCGACCAGGGGTCGAACTTCGCCGTCGTCGTCATCGCTCGATCACTCCAGGCCGTGAGGGGGAGCCGGGAAGATCATCGTATGCATGCGGTGCGGCCGTAAAGGGTCCTCACGCCCGTTCCATGACCAGCCTGCGCACCAGCTTCGGCAGCGCCACCGAGATCGGCTCGCGGATCACCTCGGTCGCGGCCACGTCGTACGGCGTCTCCTCGGCGTTCAGGATGATCAGCTCCGCCCCGGACTTCACCGCGTTGTACGGCAGCCCGGCCACCGGGAACACCTGCAGGCTGGTGCCGATCGCGATGAACAGGTCGCAGGCTCGGGCGATCGTGTCGGCCTGGCCGAGCACCTCCTGGTCCAGGTTCTCGCCGAACATCACGATCCGCGGCTTCAGGATCCCCCCGCACTCGCGGCACGCCGGATCCGGCTCCCCCGCCTCGACCCGCGCCAGCGCCTGTGCCATCGGCCCGGTGGCCGCACAGTCCAGGCACTGGGTCTCCCGGACGCTGCCGTGGAGTTCGAGCACCTTGCGGGCGGTCAGCCCGGCCTTCTGGTGCAGCCCGTCGATGTTCTGGGTGAGCACCCGCAGCGGCAGCCCGGAACGCTCCAGGTCGACCAGCGCCCGGTGCCCCGCGTTCGGCTCGGCGGCCAGCGCGGCCGTCTCCAGCCGCATCCGCCAGGCCCGCTCGCGCACCCCGGGGTCGTTCCGGTACGGGCCGATGGTGACCAGTTCCTCGGCCGACGGGTCCTTGCGCCAAAGCCCCTGCGGGCCACGGTAGTCGGGGATGCCGGAGTCAGTCGAGATGCCCGCACCGGTGAGCACGGCGATCAGGGGGCGCTTCGCGTTCATATGCGGGACGGTACGGCCGCCGCCCCGCCCGCGGCCACCGAAAATCCGGTGCGCCGTGTCAACTCCCCCCGCACACTGGGCCGGTCACCCACCGTTTCCGTGAAGGAGCCCCGTGCAGGGAGCAGTCAGCGTCTCGCCCTCGCAGGTCCCCGAGCTGTTGCTCGGCCTGGCCACCGTCCGCCCCGTGTTCCTCTGGGGCGCTCCCGGGATCGGGAAGTCCTCCCTGGTCAGGGCGTTCGCCGAGTCGCTGGGCCTGGAGTGCGTGAGCCTGGTCGGCACCCAGCTCGCCCCGGAGGACCTGATCGGCGTCCCCCAGCTCACCCCGGAGGGCCGCTCCCGGTTCTGCCCGCCCGAGCAGATCGCCCGCGACGAGCCGTACTGCCTCTTCCTGGACGAGCTCAACGCGGCCTCGCCGGACGTCCAGAAGGCGTTCTACTCGCTGATCCTGGACCGCCGGATCGGCTCGTACGAGCTGCCGCCCGGTTCGATCGTGATCGGCGCCGGGAACCGCGCCACCGACGGCGCACTCGCCCGCCCGATGGCGTCCGCGCTGGTCAACCGCATGGTCCACGTCCACCTGCGGGCCAGCGCCGAGGACTGGCTGCACTGGGCGGCGGGCGCCGGCATCCACCCCTGGATCGTCGACCACCTCACCGACCGGCCCGACCACCTGTGGTCCGCCCCGCCCAAGACCGAGGAGCCGTTCTCCACCCCGCGCGCCTGGCACATGCTCTCCGACGCGCTGCACTCCTTCGGCCCCACCCTGGACGAGGAAACCCTCAAGGTGGTCGCGCACGGCCTGCTCACCGCGCAGCACGCGGTCGCCTTCTGCGGCTACGCGAAGATCGTCCGCAACTCCTACGGCCTGGAGGCGATCCTCAAGGGCGACGCCCGCTGGCCGCACCGGCTGGAGGACCGCGACCTGCTCTACTACCTGGCCGACGCCTTCCGCGGCCGCCTGGTCAAGGAGCTGCCCGCCCGCAAGGAGCACGCCTCCGGGGCGCAGCGGCAGACCGCCTTCCGGGCCAAGTCGCTGCTGGTGCAGCTGGCCGAGATCTCGGTGGAGGTCGCCCAGACGGTGATCGCCGACGGCGCGGACGGCAACCCGGTGCTGCCCTCCTGGTTCCTGATCGAGGCCGCCCGGGACATGCCCCGGCTGGTCGAGGCCCGCCGGTGAAGCCCGCCGCCAAGGCCGCCGCCGCGAAGAAGCCGGACCCGGGCGCCGAGGTCTTCGCCGAGGGCGTCCGACTGCTGCGCCGCAACCCGGCGTTCGCCGCCCTGCGCGCCGACGTCTGCCGCACCGAGGACTGCACCACCGCACCGCGGGACGGCTGGGCGGTGGTCGACTCCAACGGCACCGTGCACGTCAACCCGCGCCGCCGGGCCGAGCCCGAGGAGTGGGCCTGGGTGCTGGCGCACTGCCTGCTGCACCTCGGCTTCGGCCACCTCCCGGGCGCCCGCGGCACCCGGGTCCAGCCCGACCCGCACGAGGCCGCCGCCCGCTGCGCCGTGGTCAACCGGTTCCTCGCCACCTTCCCGGTCGGCCGCGCCCCGGTCGTCCTCCCCCAGGAGTACCCGGGCGGCGACGAGGAGGAGCTGGCCGCCCGCTGGCGCCGCGACGGCCTGCCGCCGGCCGGCGCCGCCGGGACGCACGGCACGGCCGGCACCGCCGACCGCGACCAGCTGCTGGTCGAGTGGCGCGGCCACGGCCAGGCCCGGGAGGACTGGCCGGCCGCCTTCGCGGCCGCGCTCACCCGCACCATGTCCGCCGCGATGGACCGGGCCGGCGGCCGGATCGACGCCGAGACCGGCGAGCGCCTGCCCGAGCGGCCCTGGACCAGGGCACTCAACTGGTTCGTCTCCTCGTACCCGCTGCTCGGCGGCATCGCGGCCGGCCTCACCGTGGTGGCGGACGCCGAACTCGCCCGGGCGCACGACATCGCCGTCGCCGCCGTCAACGCCGAGGCCGCCGAGATCTACGTCAACCCGCTGCGCCACCACTCCGACGAGGAGTGGCGGTTCATCCTCGGCCACGAGATCCTGCACGCCGCCCTGCGGCACGGCGAGCGCCGCGGCGGGCGGGACCCGTTCCTGTTCAACGTCGCCGCCGACTACGTCATCAACGGCTGGCTGCTGGAGATGGGCGTCGGCGAGATGCCCGACGGGCTGCTGCACGACCCGCAGTTGAAGGGCCTGTCGGCCGAGGAGGTGTACGACCGGATCGCCCGCGACCAGCGCCGGATCCGCCGCCTCGCCACCCTGGCCGGGAAGAACCGCCCGGACGTCCTCGGCGAACCGCTCGGCCCGCCCCGGGACTACGTGGACCTGGACGACTTCTACCGGCGCGGCCTCCAGCAGGGCTTCGAGCTGCACCAGCGCGGGCGCGGGCTGCTCCCGGCCGGGCTGGTCGAGGAGATCCGCGCGCTCGCCCACCCCCCGCTCCCGTGGGACGCCCGACTTGCCCGCTGGTTCGACGAGTTCGTGCCGCGCCCGGAGCCGGTGCGCAGCTACTCCCGCCCGGCCCGTCGGCAGTCCGCCACCCCGGACATCCCCCGGGCCGGCCGCTACCACCCCGAGGAGGAGGTGCCGCGCTGCACCTTCGGGGTCGTCCTGGACACCTCGGGCTCGATGGACCGGACGCTGCTCGGCAAGGCGCTCGGCGCGATCGCCTCGTACGCCGCCGCGCGGGACGTCCCGGCGGCCCGGGTGGTGCACTGCGACGCCGCCCCGCACGACGCCGGGTACCTCCCGGTCGAGGAGATCGCCGGGCGGCTGCGGGTGCACGGGCGCGGCGGCACCGTCCTCCAGCCGGGGGTCGACCTGCTGGAGCGGGCCGAGGACTTCCCGCCCGGGGCGCCGGTGCTGGTGATCACCGACGGCGAGTGCGACGTGCTGCGGGTGCGCCGCGAGCACGCCTTCCTCGTCCCGCGCGGCGCGGGGCTGCCGTTCACCCCGCGCGGACCGGTCTTCCGGATGAGCTGAGGCTGCTACTCGCCCACTCGCCTCCGAGGCGCTCGGACCCGGTGCCGACGGTCGGCGCTCCGGCGCTCGTACCTCGCTTGTCGCTTCTCCCTTTCGGCACCGGCGCGCCCCTTCGGCTCGGGGCGGATCAGACCGTCGGTACTCAGACCAGCACCGGGTGCCGCAGGGCGGTGGCCGGGCGGGTCAGCGGGGCGAGGGCGCCGAGGTAGCAGGCGGCGGCGAGCGGGATGAAGGCCAGGTCGGCCGCCGAGGCGAGGGTGCCGACCAGCATCAGCACCGGGCTCCACCAGCGCAGCGTCCGGCCCGCGCCCACCGAGGCGGCGACCAGCAGCGCCAGCAGGCCGACGTAGAACAGCAGCGGGCCGACCTCGTACACGGCCGGAAGCACTCCGGGGACGTCCTGGATGCGTCCGAACAGCCGCGACTGCTCCTCCTTGGTCGCCGAGACCAGACCGACGTACAGGTCGATCCCGATCTGCGCCAGCGAAGCCGCCAGGCCCGCGAACGCCGTCCCCAGCGCGGCGTTCGCGGCCAGCCGCCCGGCCGTGGTGCCGCGCGGGGCGAGCAGTCCGCGCAGGGCGAGCAGCACCGGGACGAACAGCAGCAGGCCGAGGAACATCGCGGTGTGCCCGGCGGTCCAGCCCGGACCGGGCTGGCGGGAGCCGGGCACCAGGCGGATGCCGCCGTAGAGGGCCATCAGCGCGGGGGCGCCGACGGCGGCGTACCTGGCGAGGCGGGCGGTGCGAGTGGCGTTCATCTGACGATCTCCAACGGTGGACGTGCTCCGACACCACAGAGCCTGTCCGCCGGACCCCTCGTCACGGATCGCCCGCACCGGCGAACTCCCCGCCTCCCCCGTGCGGGGGAGAACCTCAGGACTCCCCCACCACCACCGCCCCGGCCTCGTAGGCGAACACCACCGCGTGCACCCGGTCGCGCAGCCCGAGCTTGCTCAGCACATTGCTGACGTGCGTCTTCACCGTGTGCTCGCTGACCACCAGCTCGGCCGCGATCTCCGCGTTGGACAGCCCGCGCGCGATCAGCCGCAGCGTCTCCCGCTCGCGCAGGGTCAGCTGCTCCAGCAGCCCGGACGGCGGCCGCACCGCCCGCTCCCGGCCGCCCGGCCGGCGGGCGGCGAACTCGCCGATCAGCCGCCTGGTCACCGAGGGCGCGAGCAGCGCCTCCCCCGAGGCGACCATCCGCACCCCGTGCGCCAGGTCGTCCCGCCGGACGTCCTTCAGCAGGAAGCCGCTGGCGCCCGCATACAGCGCGTCGAAGACGTAGTCGTCGATGTCGAAGGTGGTCAGCATGATGACCTTGGTGGCCGGGAACTCCCCGCACACCCGACGGGCCGCCTCCAGGCCGTCCATCACCGGCATCCGGACGTCCAGCAGCAGCACGTCCGGGTTGTGCGCGCGCACCGCCTCGACCGCCTCGGCGCCGTCACAGGCCTCGGCCACCACCTCGATGTCCGGCTGGGCGTCCAGGATCATCCCGAACCCGGCCCGCACCAGCTCCTGGTCGTCCGCGACCACCACCCGTATCGGCGTCATCCGCCCACCCTCTCCACCACGCCCGCCGGCCCCAGCGGCAGCCGGACACTCACCAGGAAACCCCTGCCCTCCGGCCCCGGACCGGCCTCGGCCCGTCCGCCGCAGGCCGCCGCCCGCTCGCGGATGCCGACCAGCCCGCGCCCGCCGGACCAGCCCGCCACCGTACGGTCGGCGGTCAGCGGCACCCCGCGGCCGTTGTCGGAGACCACCACCTCCAGCACCTCACCGGAGCGCCGCACCCGGATCGCGGCCCGGTCGGCCCCGGAGTGCTTGACGGTGTTGGTCAGCGCCTCCTGCACGATCCGGAACGCCGCCGCCTCCACGTCGGCGGGCAACGCCCCGAGCCCGTCGGCGAGTTCGAACTCCACGTCCAGACCGGCCTGGCGCACCCGTTCGGCCACGTCGGCGAGTTCGGTCAGCCGGGGCTGCGGCGCCAGCTCCCGCCCGGCCTCCGGGTCCTTCAACACACCGAGCACGCGCCGCAGTTGGACCATCGCGTCGCGCCCCGCGTCGGCGATGGTGTCGAAGGTGCGGATCGCCCGGTCCGGGTCGCCCCGCACCACCAGCGGCCCGGCCTCGGCCTGGATCACCATCAACGACACGGCGTGCGCCAGGATGTCGTGCATCTCCCGGGCGATCCGGGCCCGCTCCTCGGCGACCGCCCGGCCCGCCTCACTGGCCGCCCGCACCCCGGCCTCCCGAGCCCGCTCCGCCTCCACCCGGACCAACTGCCGCTGGGTGCGCACCAGGGCGCCGAAGACGAACGAGCCGCCCGAGGTGAGCACGCTGAACAGCGCGCCGTTCGGCGAATGGGTGCCGACCACGTTGCCGACGACCGTGACGGCCAGCACCGACCAACGCGCCCGGTCCGAACACCGCTCCGCCACCGTGTACAGGCCGAGGACACCGGCCAGCGGCACCTGGGCGTTCGCCGAGTGCGCCAGCACGGACAGCGTGATCTCGGCGGCGCTGTACAGCGCCAGCACGGTCAGTGGTGCCCTGCGCCGCCAGGGCAGCGGCACCGCGGTGGCCACCGCCAACAGGTAGACCCACGTCGGCCAACGGGTGTCGTCGTTGTAGACCGCCCACACCGCGATCCCTGCCGACACCAGCGCCAGGAACGAGTCCAGCACATACGGGCTCAGCTCGGTCGTCCATGTCCGCCAGCGCGCGACGCGCTCCACCGCCGTACCTCCCCCGTACCCGGGGGCCCCGCCCCCGCGGAGAAGATCATGCCCTACCGGCAGAACCTCCGGCACCGCCCGGTCAGGCACCGCTGACCGTCACACCGCCGGTCTTCGCCCGCGCGGTGATGCTGTGCGCCGCGCCCGGCTGCGAGGGGATGCTCACGTCGGTCCCGCCCGTCGTGGCCTGCGCGTCCACCGTGTACGCCTCCCCGGACGGCACCTTCAGCCTCACCCCACCGTTCGAGGTCGTCGCCTCCAGCTTCGACGGCGCGCCGGCGAAGTCGGCCTGCACACCCCCGTTCACGGCGGTCAGCCGCACCTGCGGGGAGGTCAGCCCACTGGCCTCGACCCCGCCGTTCTCCACGTCGGCCTCGGCGTCGGCGGCCAGCCCGGACAGCTTGATGCCGCCGTTCGTCTCCTTGACCCGCACCTTGGTCCCGGCCGGCACGTTGACGGTGTACCCGATCCCGCAGGAGTCGCAGTCGTACGTCAGCCGGAGCACGCCGTCCTTCACCTCGTGGGTGCTCTTCGGCGGATCCCCCTTGTAGTTCTGGTCCTCGACCACGTGCACACCGTCGCCGCCGCCGATCACCACCACACCGCCGTTCTGCCCCTCGACCACCAGTTCCTTGACCTGCTCGGCCACGCCGTAGCCGACCGTCCGGTGCTCCTGGTCGTCCCCGATCGGCAGACAGCCCGACATCCCGACCAGCACCCCCGCCGTGATCGCCACCGCGCCCAGCACCCGCTTCATGTCCGGCCCCCTTCGCAAGCCCCGTCATCCCGACACCGAGAACCCTCCCGCGCCCACCCCACGTCGCACCTCCCTCCCCGGAGCGGTTCCCACGGCTCCCCCGCGAGGGGGATGGCGGGCAATTCACCGCGCGGGAGAACGGCGGCCGGGCCGTCCGCCCGGGCCTGGGCCAGCGCCTGCTCTCCAGCCACCCGGACACCCACACCCGGATCCGCCGCCTGGAGGACCGGCGCGCGGCGGCGGCCGCCCGGTAGGCACGGCCGCAAACGCCGCAGGGCGGCCACCCCGTGAGGGGTGACCGCCCTGCGATCAGTGACGCGCGACTCAGCCGGTGTACGGGCCGTAGTCGTAGTCGTCCAGCGGAACCGCCTGGCCGGAGCCGGCGCCGAAGGGCGACAGGTCGTAGTCGTCGTAGCCGACGGCCGAGTACATCGCGGCCTTGGCCTCCTCGGTCGGCTCGACCCGGATGTTGCGGTAGCGGGGCAGACCCGTACCGGCCGGGATGAGCTTACCGAGGATGACGTTCTCCTTGAGGCCCAGCAGCGGGTCCGACTTGGCGTGGATCGCCGCGTCGGTGAGGACCCGGGTCGTCTCCTGGAAGGAGGCGGCCGACAGCCAGGACTCGGTGGCCAGCGAGGCCTTGGTGATACCCATCAGCTGCGGACGGCCGGAGGCGGGGTGACCGCCCTCGGCGACCACACGACGGTTCTCCTGCTCGAAGCGGCCGCGCTCGACGAGCTCGCCCGGGAGCAGCTCGGCGTCGCCCGACTCGATGATCGTCACGCGGCGGAGCATCTGCCGGATGATGATCTCGATGTGCTTGTCGTGGATCGACACACCCTGCGAGTTGTAGACCTTCTGGACCTCGGCGACCAGGTGGACCTGGACGGCACGCTGGCCCATGATCCGCAGCACGTCGTGCGGGTTGGTGGCACCCATGGTCAGCTTCTGGCCGACCTCGACCGCCTCGCCCTCGCTGACCAGCAGCTTGACGCGCTTCGAGACCGGGTAGGCGATCTCGTCGCTGCCGTCGTCCGGCGTGACGACCAGCTTGCGGGTCTTCTCGGTGTCCTCGATGCGGACGCGACCGGCGGCCTCCGAGATCGGGGCCACGCCCTTGGGGGTACGGGCCTCGAAGAGCTCGACGACACGCGGCAGACCCTGGGTGATGTCGTCACCGGCCACACCACCGGTGTGGAAGGTACGCATGGTCAGCTGGGTACCGGGCTCACCGATGGACTGGGCGGCGATGATGCCGACCGCCTCACCGATGTCGACCAGCTTGCCGGTGGCCAGCGAGCGCCCGTAGCACATGGCGCAGGTGCCGACGGCCGACTCACAGGTCAGGATCGAGCGGGTCTTGACCTCGCTGACGCCGTGGCGGATCAGCTCGTCGATCAGCACGTCACCGAGGTCGGTGTTGGCGGTGGCCAGCAGCTTGCCGTCGACGGTGATGTCCTCGGCGAGCATGCGGGCGTACACGCTGGTCTCGACGTCGTCGGCCTTGCGCAGCACGCCGTCGGCGCCCACGGAGCCGATCGCGAGCTTCAGGCCGCGCTCGGTGCCGCAGTCCTCCTCGCGAATGATGACGTCCTGGGAGACGTCGACCAGACGACGGGTGAGGTAACCGGAGTCGGCGGTACGGAGGGCGGTGTCGGCCAGACCCTTACGGGCACCGTGGGTGGAGATGAAGTACTCCAGCACGGACAGACCCTCACGGAACGACGCCTTGATGGGTCGCGGGATGGTCTCGTTCTTGGCGTTCGACACCAGACCACGCATACCGGCGATCTGACGCATCTGCATCATGTTTCCACGAGCACCCGAGTCGACCATCATGAAGATGGGGTTCGTCTTCGGGAAGTTCGCGGCCATGGCGTCCGCGACCTCGTTGGTCGCCTGGGTCCAGATGCCGACGAGCTCCTGCTTGCGCTCGTCGTTGGTGATCAGACCGCGCTCGTACTGCTTCTGGACCTTCTCCGCCTTCGCCTCGAAGCCCTCCAGGATCTGGGGCTTGCTCGGCGGGACGATGACGTCCGAGATCGAGACGGTGACACCGGAACGGGTCGACCAGTGGAAGCCGGCCGCCTTCAGGTTGTCCAAGGTCGCCGCCACGGTGACCTTGGGGTAGCGCTCCGCCAGGTCGTTGACGATCGCGGAGAGCTGCTTCTTGCCCACCTCGTAGTCGACGAACGGGTAGTCCTCGGGCAGCAGCTCGTTGAAGAGCGCGCGGCCCAGGGTGGTGGTCAGGCGGAAGGGCTCGCCGTCGAACCAGCTGGTCTGGCCGTCCTCGTCCACCGGCGGGGTCCAGCCGCGCGGCGGGACGGTGCCGGCGCCGAGGCGCAGCTCGATCGGGGCCTGGACGTCCAGCTCGCGGGCGTCGAAGGCCATGATCGCCTCGGCGGTCGACGAGAAGGTGCGGCCGGCGCCCTTCACGTTCTCGCGGTCCGAGGTCAGGAAGAACAGACCGAGCACCATGTCCTGGGTCGGCATGGTGACGGGGCGACCGTCGGCCGGCTTCAGGATGTTGTTCGAGGACAGCATCAGGATGCGGGCCTCGGCCTGCGCCTCCGCGGAGAGCGGCAGGTGGACGGCCATCTGGTCACCGTCGAAGTCCGCGTTGAACGCGGTGCAGACGAGCGGGTGGATCTGGATGGCCTTGCCCTCGACCAGCTGCGGCTCGAAGGCCTGGATGCCGAGGCGGTGCAGGGTGGGCGCACGGTTCAGCAGGACCGGGTGCTCGGCGATGACCTCTTCGAGCACGTCCCACACGACCGGGCGGGCACGCTCGACCATGCGCTTGGCCGACTTGATGTTCTGCGCGTGGTTCAGGTCGACCAGGCGCTTCATCACGAACGGCTTGAACAGCTCGAGCGCCATGGCCTTCGGCAGACCGCACTGGTGCAGCTTGAGCTGCGGGCCGACGACGATGACCGAACGGGCCGAGTAGTCGACTCGCTTGCCGAGCAGGTTCTGGCGGAAACGACCCTGCTTGCCCTTCAGCATGTCGCTGAGGGACTTCAGCGGCCGGTTGCCCGGACCGGTGACCGGACGACCGCGGCGGCCGTTGTCGAACAGCGCGTCGACGGCCTCCTGGAGCATGCGCTTCTCGTTGTTCACGATGATCTCGGGGGCACCGAGGTCGAGCAGGCGCTTCAGGCGGTTGTTGCGGTTGATGACGCGGCGGTACAGGTCGTTCAGGTCGGAGGTCGCGAAGCGGCCACCGTCCAGCTGCACCATCGGACGCAGGTCCGGCGGGATGACCGGGACGCAGTCCAGGACCATGCCGTTCGGCTTGTTGCTGGTCTGCAGGAACGCGGAGACGACCTTGAGGCGCTTCAGCGCACGGGTCTTCTTCTGGCCCTTGCCGGTGCGGATGATCTCGCGGAGGCGCTCGGCCTCCTCCGCCAGGTCGAAGGTCTCGAGGCGGTCCTTGAGGGCCGCCGCGCCCATCGAGCCGGAGAAGTAGGTGCCGAAGCGGTCGCGCAGCTCGCGGTAGAGCAGCTCGTCGCCCTCGAGGTCCTGGACCTTGAGGTTCTTGAAGCGGGCCCACACCTCGTCGAGGCGGTCGAGCTCGCGCTGCGCGCGGTCGCGCAGCTGCTTCATCTCGCGCTCGGCGCCCTCGCGCACCTTGCGGCGCACGTCGGCCTTGGCGCCCTCGGCCTCCAGCTCGGCCAGGTCGGTCTCGGCCTTCTTGGCGCGGGCCTCGAGGTCGGCGTCGCGGCGGTTCTCGATCTGCTGGCGCTCGACCGAGACGTGCGCCTCCAGGGAGGGCAGGTCGCGCTGGCGGCGCTCGTCGTCGACCCAGGTGATCATGTAGGCGGCGAAGTAGATGACCTTCTCGAGGTCCTTCGGCGCCAGGTCGAGCAGGTAGCCGAGGCGGGACGGCACACCCTTGAAGTACCAGATGTGGGTGACCGGGGCGGCCAGCTCGATGTGGCCCATCCGCTCACGGCGCACCTTGGCGCGGGTCACCTCGACGCCGCAGCGCTCGCAGATGATGCCCTTGAAGCGGACGCGCTTGTACTTACCGCAGTAGCACTCCCAGTCCCGGGTCGGGCCGAAGATCTTCTCGCAGAAGAGGCCGTCCTTTTCGGGCTTCAGGGTGCGGTAGTTGATGGTCTCCGGCTTCTTGACCTCGCCGTGCGACCACTGGCGGATGTCGTCGGCGGTGGCCAGGCCGATGCGGAGCTCGTCGAAGAAGTTGACGTCAAGCACTGGTCGTCAAGCCCTCTTTCGTGATTCGAGAGTTTGTCTGTGGTCTGAGGGGGGCCTGGGGGCGGGGCCGGCTGCGCGGGCAGCCGGCCCGGCCTCCGTCAGACCTCTTCGACGCTGCTCGGCTCGCGCCGGGACAGGTCGATGCCGAGCTCCTCGGCGGCGCGGAAGACGTCCTCGTCGGAGTCCCGCATCTCGATGGACTGGCCGTCCGAGGACAGCACCTCCACGTTGAGGCAGAGCGACTGCATTTCCTTGATGAGAACCTTGAAGGACTCGGGAATGCCGGGCTCGGGGATGTTCTCGCCCTTGACGATGGCCTCGTAGACCTTCACGCGGCCGAGCACGTCGTCGGACTTGATGGTGAGCAGCTCCTGCAGGGCGTACGCGGCGCCGTACGCCTCGAGGGCCCACACCTCCATCTCACCGAAGCGCTGACCACCGAACTGCGCCTTACCACCGAGCGGCTGCTGGGTGATCATCGAGTACGGACCGGTCGAACGGGCGTGCAGCTTGTCGTCGACCAGGTGGTGCAGCTTGAGGATGTACATGTAGCCGACCGAGACCGGCATCGGGAACGGCTCGCCGGAGCGGCCGTCGAACAGGCGGGCCTTGCCGGTGGAGTTCACCAGGCGCTCACCGTCACGGGTGAGGGTGGTGTTGTCCAGCAGGCCGGTGATCTCGTCCTCGCGGGCGCCGTCGAAGACCGGGGTGGCGAGGTTGGTGCCACCGGCGACCTGGTCGGCGCCGATCGCCTGCAGGCGCTGGGCCCACTCGTCGGCGAGACCGGAGACGTCCCAGCCCTGCTTGGCGAGCCACCCGAGGTGGATCTCCAGGACCTGTCCCGGGTTCATTCGGGACGGGACACCCAGCGGGTTGAGGATGATGTCGACCGGGGTGCCGTCCTCGAGGAAGGGCATGTCCTCGACCGGGAGGATCTTGGAGATGACACCCTTGTTGCCGTGGCGGCCGGCGAGCTTGTCACCGTTGGTGATCTTGCGCTTCTGGGCCACGTAGACGCGGACCAGCTGGTTCACACCCGGGGGAAGCTCGTCGCCCTCCTCGCGGTCGAACACGCGGACGCCGATGACCTTGCCGGACTCACCGTGCGGGACCTTCAGCGAGGTGTCACGGACCTCACGGGCCTTCTCACCGAAGATCGCGCGGAGCAGGCGCTCCTCGGGGGTCAGCTCGGTCTCGCCCTTCGGGGTGACCTTGCCGACGAGGATGTCACCGGTGACGACGTCGGCGCCGATCCGGATGATGCCGCGCTCGTCGAGGTCGGCGAGGACCTCCTCGGAGACGTTCGGGATGTCCCGGGTGATCTCCTCGGGGCCGAGCTTGGTGTCACGGGCGTCGACCTCGTGCTCCTCGATGTGGATCGAGGAGAGGACGTCGTCCTGCACGAGGCGCTGCGACAGGATGATCGCGTCCTCGTAGTTGTGACCCTCCCACGACATGAACGCCACGAGCAGGTTCTTGCCGAGGGCCATCTCGCCCTCGTCGGTGCACGGACCGTCGGCCAGCACCTGGTTGACCTCGACCCGGGCGCCCTCGTCCACGAGCACCTTCTGGTTGAAGGCGGTGCCCTGGTTGGAGCGGGTGAACTTGGCGGCGCGGTACGTGGTGTACGTGCCGTCGTCGTTGGCCACGGTGACGTAGTCGGCCGAGACCTCCTGCACCACACCGGCCTTCTCGGCGGTGATGACGTCGGCGGCGTCGACGGCGCAGCGGTACTCCATGCCGGTGCCGACCAGCGGGGCCTCGCTCTTCAGCAGCGGCACCGCCTGGCGCATCATGTTCGAGCCCATGAGCGCGCGGTTGGCGTCGTCGTGCTCGAGGAACGGGATCATGGCGGTCGCGACCGACACCATCTGGCGCGGCGAGACGTCCATGTAGTCGATCTCGGTGCCGGGGATGTAGTCGATCTCGCCACCACGGCGGCGGACCAGGACGCGCGGCTCGGCGAAGTGCAGGTCCGCGGTCAGCGGGGCGTTCGCCTGGGCGATGACGTAGCGGTCCTCCTCGTCGGCGGTGAGGTAGTCCACCTTCTCGGTGACGACACCGTCGACGACCTTGCGGTACGGGGTCTCGATGAAGCCGAAGGCGTTGACCCGGCCGTACGAGGCCAGCGACCCGATCAGACCGATGTTCGGGCCTTCCGGGGTCTCGATCGGACACATGCGGCCGTAGTGCGAGGGGTGCACGTCACGGACCTCGAAGCCGGCGCGCTCACGGGAGAGACCGCCGGGGCCGAGGGCGGACAGACGGCGCTTGTGGGTCAGGCCCGACAGCGGGTTCGTCTGGTCCATGAACTGCGACAGCTGGCTGGTGCCGAAGAACTCCTTGATGGAGGCGACGACCGGCCGGATGTTGATCAGGGTCTGCGGCGTGATCGCCTCGACGTCCTGGGTGGTCATGCGCTCGCGCACGACGCGCTCCATGCGGGCGAGACCCGTACGGACCTGGTTCTGGATGAGCTCGCCGACGTTGCGCAGGCGGCGGTTGCCGAAGTGGTCGATGTCGTCGACCTCGACCACGATGTCGCGGCCGGTCTCGTCGCGCCACTCGGTCTCACCGGCGTGCAGCTTCACCAGGTACTTGATCGCACCGATGATGTCGGGCTCGGTGAGCACGCCGGAGTCCAGCGACTCGGCGTTGCCCAGCTTGCGGTTGAGCTTGTAGCGACCGACCTTGGCCAGGTCGTAGCGCTTCGGGTTGAAGTACAGGTTCTCCAGCAGCGTCTGCGCGGCCTCGCGCGTCGGCGGCTCGCCCGGACGCAGCTTGCGGTAGATGTCCAGCAGCGCGTCGTCCTGGCCCTGGGTGTGGTCCTTCTCCAGGGTGTTGCGCATCGACTCGTACTCGCCGAACTCCTCGAGAATCATCTCGTTGGTCCAGCCGAGAGCCTTCAGCAGCACGGTGACGGACTGCTTGCGCTTGCGGTCGATGCGGACGCCGACCATGTCGCGCTTGTCGATCTCCATCTCCAGCCAGGCACCACGCGAGGGGATGACCTTGCAGGAGTAGATGTCCTTGTCGGACACCTTGTCCAGGGTGGAGTCGAAGTACACACCCGGGGAGCGGACCAGCTGCGACACGACGACACGCTCGGTGCCGTTGATCACGAACGTGCCCTTGTGGGTCATGAGCGGGAAGTCGCCCATGAAGACCGTCTGAGACTTGATCTCACCGGTCTCGTTGTTGGTGAACTCGGCCGTGACGAAGAGCGGAGCCGCGTACGTGAAGTCGCGGTCCTTGCACTCGTCAATGGAGTTCTTCGGCGGCTCGAAACGGTGGTCGCGGAAGGTCAGGGACATCGACCCGCTGAAGTCCTCGATCGGCGAGATCTCCTCGAAGATCTCCTCCAGACCGGACTTGGTGGGGACGTCCTGACCGGACTCCAGCGCCTGCTCGACCCGGGACTTCCAGGCCGCGTTGCCGAGCAGCCAGTCAAAGCTCTCGGTCTGCAGGGCCAGGAGGTTCGGGACCTCGAGGGGCTCCTTGATCTTCGCGAAGGAGACGCGGAGCGGGGCGGTGGATGCGGCGGAATTGTTCGAGGCGTTGCGCGGCGCGGCCAAGAGGGGGGTCCTTCCGAGGGCTCGGAGCTCACTACGCGCGTACCAGCCGGGCCTGGTCGGGCTGGTGCCGCCTCCCTCGCCACTGGCCTCTGCCGGGGTCGAAATCCCAGGTCAGAGCCGCTTTGCGGAGGCAGTGCCAGGCCCCATCAGGGCAACGCAAACTCCGGGCGACGAGTCACGGAGCAGCTAACAGGCAGCGCAAAGGGACAGTGTAGCCAAAGGCCACACTGCTGTCCAGCTCTGATTCGGAGACCGAATCGGAGACTCCTCCCGGTAGCCGGGGGCGCGGGCGCCCACCGGGTACTGCTCTAACTCACGTGGAGTCATTTCCCGCCGGAGCCACTGGTTATGCATCCAGCGGCGAACCAACCGGGCGGACTCGCGCCTTGAGAATCGCGCGCCTCGCCAGGTTCGTCAAGGGCCCGCCGGCGGCGCGGACCTCGACCCGTCTATCGGCCCGAACCCCTCCGGCGTTACAGAAGCCGTGGTCGGGGCCACCGTCGACGATGGTGATCACCATACTCCTCGTCGCCGACAGTGCCGAGTGCGCGATCGGCCACACCGGTGGTTCTCGGACGCTCGGCCGGCCTCCCGCCGGGAACGCAAAAAGACCGGGCCGACCACCCGTAAGGGTGATCGGCCCGGCCTCAGGCCCCCTCAGAGGGGGCGAGAAGTCACTTGACGGTGACCTTGGCGCCGGCGCCCTCGAGGGCAGCCTTGGCCTTCTCGGCAACGTCCTTGGCAACCTTCTCCAGGACCTTGGCACCAGCGGTGTCAACGAGGTCCTTGGCCTCCTTCAGGCCGAGGGAGGTCAGGGTGCGCACCTCCTTGATGACCTGGATCTTCTTGTCGCCGGCCGACTCGAGGATGACGTCGAACTCGTCCTGCTCCTCGACAGCGGCCTCGGTGCCACCGGTGGCGCCACCAACGGCGGCAACGGCGACCGGGGCGGCGGCGGTGACGTCGAACTTCTCCTCGAAGGCCTTCACGAAGGCAGCGAGCTCGATGAGGGTGAGCTCCTCGAACTGCGCGAGCAGCTCGTCCTGGGACAGCTTCGCCATGATTGGCGTCCTTCCACTAAATCGGCAGGTGGTGCCGGATGTACGGGTTGGCGGGCGTACGGGCCCGCAGCGAGGCGTGAGCCTGCGGAATTACTCCGCGGCCTCGTCCTCGGCGGCGGGAGCCGGCGTACCGGCACCGCCCTGCTCGACCTTGTCGCGCAGCGCGTCCACGGTGCGGACGAGCTTCGACGGCAGGGCCTGGAAGAGCGCGGCAGCCTGGGACTGCTTGGCCTTCAGGGCACCCGCCAGCTTGGCGAGCAGCACCTCGCGGGACTCGAGGTCCGCGAGCTTCTTGATCTCATCGGCGGACAGCGCCTTGCCGTCAAGGACACCGCCCTTGATGATGAGAGCGGGGTTCTCCTTGGCGAAGTCACGCAGAGCCTTCGCCGACTCCACCGGGTCACCGGTGACGAAGGCGACAGCCGTCGGACCGTTGAACAGGTCGTCGAGCTCGGAGATCCCGGCCTCATTGGCCGCGATCTTGGTCAGCGTGTTCTTCACCACGGCGTACTCGGCGTTGTCGCCGAGCGAGCGACGCAGGGTCTTGACCTGCTTCACCGAGAGACCGCGGTACTCGGTGAGCAGCGCCGCGGAGGAGCCACGGAACTTGTCCGTGATCTCGGCGACGGCAGCAGCCTTGTCGGGCCTGGCCATAGGCTTACGCCTCCTTCCGTGATGTCGAAGTCCGGCCGACCGCGAAAGTCGACCATTCACGCCTCGAACCGACCGGACGGAAGGAAAGCCCTTGCGAAATGCAATGAGCCCCGGTGCGCAGGCGCACGGGGCTCGGAACGACCTCGACGGGCGGCCGCGCGGACGCGGAACCCGGAAGTCGAAGCTCCAGACACACCTGCGCGGGCTGCCTGCGACGGAGCGCAGATCCTTCGGCCACCCGCTCCCTGACGGGCGCGAGGCGACAACCAGCGGTCTTTGGCTTCGGCAACAGTAACCGGACCCGACCGCACGAGGCAAATCGCCCTCGGACGGGTGAACCGGGGCGGGCCCGGAGCGGCTCGGCGGGCCAGCGGGCCAGCGGCTCAGCGGGCCAGTGGGGAGACGGTCCGGACGCCGGTGTCCACGGTGTCCGTCTCGGCCGGGGCCTGGGCCGAGAGCAGCGGGCCGGCGAGGTCGGAGTAGAGCACCGTGTCGTCCGCCCGGCCGCCGTCCCCGTTGCCGGTGCGCTGGAGCCGGACCAGCTGGTCCTTGTCGTTCAGCCAGAGGTCCAGGGTGAGCGAGAGCGAGCCGCCGGGGGCCAGCGCCGCCCGCAGGCCGTCCCGGCGGGCCTGGGTCAGCCCGGTCTGGGCGGCCGCGTACTTCTCGGCGGTGGTGGTCACCCGGTAGTGCTCGACGGTCGAGTCCTCGTACTTCTCCTCGCCGACGAAGCTCGCGTCCGCGCCGTCGGCGGTGGCCGCGGTCAGCGCCTCGACCGGGTTCAGCAGGTCGATCAACCCCGCGTACGGGATCTCCTTGTGGCCGTCCGGGCCGGGCGGGACGGTGAACCGCTCCCAGTGCTTGCCGCCGTGCCCGGACGCGGTGGCGGCGTCGCCGCCCTGGTAGGCGACGGTGTCCACGACGATCAGCTGCTCGGCGTCCCCCGGGGTGGAGCGCTTGATCTGCAGCGCCGTCTTGGGCGCCCAGAACAGCGGACCGGACCCGGCGTCCGACCCCAGCCGGTAACTGACCTTGGCCCGGCGGGCGGTCTGCATGGCCAGCTCGGCGGAGAGCAGCACCCCGTGCGGCGACCGGTCGGTCGGCTTGGCCGGCCCGGTCGGGGTGGCGCTGGTCGGGGAGGCACTGCTCGCGCTCGCCCCGGCGGAGGGCGCGGCGGGCGCGTCGCCCCCGCCGCAGCCGGTCAGGCCGCTCGCGAGCGCGGCGACGACGGCCAGTGCCGCCAGCCGCTGCCGTCCCGCCATCGTCCGTTCCTCTCTCACCGGGCCACCTTGCCACCCGGACCCGGATCCGCCGGTGGCGGCCCCCTGGTCGGGCCGAGCCGGCCCCGGTCCGTCCACCGGTCGGACGAGTCGGGCCCGGAGCGGGGAGCGGGGTCAGCTGTCGGACGCGGCGCTCTTGCCGAGCTTCGCCAGCTCGGTGATCTCGATCGTGTCGCCCTGGTCCGGCGCGGTCGTGTTGACCGGGGTGCCGTAGTCCGAGTAGGTGACGGTGACCTTCATCGCGCCGGCCTTGGTGTCGGCCTGCTCGGTCCGCTTCACCACGAGCTGGTCGGCGTCCACCCAGACGTCGATGGTCTCGCTGGAGATGCCCAGGGTGGCCAGCGACTGCTTCATCCGGTCGAACTGCTCGGGGGTCAGGCCACCGTTGGCCTTCGCCATGCCGGCCACGTTCAGCACGCCGGTGTAGTGGGTGGCCGGCTTGCCGTTCACCGTCTCCTTCCCGACCTCGGTCACGGTGCCGGAGGCGATCAGGGTCCGCACCCCCTCCACGGGGTCGGCCTTCTTGAACTGGTCGGCGCTGCTCGCACCACCGGCTCCGGCGCCGCCCTGCAGCTTGGCCACGTCGCCGTAGCCGATGTGCACCCAGTGCCGCCCGTCGGACGCCTGCAGGGCCTGGCCGCCGAGCTTCATGTACATGCCGTCCGGGGTGAACCGGTACACGAAGGCCGTGCCGCCGATGGCGTCGGTCATCTTCTCGGCACCCGGCGTGCCGGACATGTCCATCGTCATGTCGCCCTGGAGACCGCCGCCCCAGGCCATGGCACCGTCGGCCTTCATGGTGACGCTGCCCATCGTGATCGACTCGGTGACCTTGGCCGACTTGGCCGCGTCGGTCTTCTTGGTGACCTGCTCCAGGAAGACCGCCGGGCTCACCTTGACCGGCGGGTTCGCCGGGGCGGTCGTGGCGGCAGCGGCGGTGGTCGGCGCGGCCGGGGCGGCGTTCTTGCCGTCGGAGGCACTGTTGTCGTTGCAGGCGGTCGCGGTCAGCGCCAGGGCGGCGAGGACGACGGCGACGGCGGCCTTGCGGGTTCCAGCCATGGTGTTCCCCCCTTGAGAACCCCCGGGCGCGCGGTGCGCCCGGGGGCGGTAGCCGGTGGTGGTGCGGGTCGGATCAGCCGAACAGCTTGAGCAGGTCGGCCTGGGAGCCGAGGTCGCCGGCGGCGGGCGCCTCGACCTTGCCGCCCTGGCCGAGGTCGGAGTACTTGACGGTGACGGCCTTCGACTCGCCGTTGGTGTCGCCGTACTCCTGGTACTTGACGAGCTCCTGCTTGTCGTTCAGCCAGAAGTCGATGGTGAGGGTCTTCCCGTCCTCCTCCAGCGTCTTCTGGACGGACTGGCGCTGCTCCGGCGTGAGCGCGGTCATCCCGGCCACCAGGGTGGCGGTCTCCTCGACCGCCCGCAGGTGGGTGGTCTGGACGCCGTCCACGCTCTCCTGGCCGACCTTGCTCAGCTTGCCGCTCGCGGCCGCGATGGTGAGCTGGGCGACCGGGTTCGTCATCTGACCCATCACCACGAACGCACCGCCCATCTCCTCCGAGGCGGGCACCTTCACCCAGTGCTTCCCCTGCAGGGCCGCCGTGGCCGTGGTGTCGTCGCCGCCGACGTAGGCGTCCGTCCCGATCACCCGGATCTTGAGCTTCTTGCCTTCCATGTCGCTGGAGACGTCCAGGGAGACCTTGCCCGGGTCCTTCCAGTCGACGGTGCCGCTGCCGCCCGGGCTGGTGGGGTCCGGGGAGATCATGGCGACCTTGCCGCTCCCGGCCTTCTGCATCACCAGGGCGGCGGCGGTGAGCGCGGCCTTGGGGTCCGCGGTCAGCCCGGCCGGGCCCGACCCGGCGTCCTTGGTGTCAGCGGCCGCCTTGCTGTCGCCGCCCCCCTTGCTGCCGCAGGCGGTGGCGCCGGCCAGCAGGACGGTGGCGGTCACGACGGTGGCGGCGAGACGCACGGCACGCATGGAAGTACCCCCGTAGGTTCATCGGAAGAGCCGATGCTCAGCTTCTTCTCACGCGGACTCTAACGGATCGGCAGGACCGATCCGCACCGGATATCCCCTCCCGTCATCCGGCCGCGGTGGGTGACGCGTCGCCCGGCCCGGCCGAGGAGACGTCCGTCGTGGTCACCGTGGTTCCGGCGCTCCCCCGGGCGGTCTCACGCAGCCTCAACAGCTGCCGCCCGGGCCCGACCCAGACGTCGTAGCCGATCTGCGCGACCCCGCGCTGCCGGTACCAGTCGACCACCACGGCGAGCCGCTGGGGGCTCAACTCCCCGTCCGCGCCGAAGTAGTCGGCCACCGGGGCGGCGCCCTGGTAGTGCGCGACGGTCGCCCCGGCCAGCTGCTCGCCGCCGAGCGAGCCGAGCCGGTTCGCCTGGGCCATCGCGTACGCCCGGCTGCCCGGGTCGGTGACCAGCGTGGTCATCCAGCCGCCCGCGTAGCCGGCCGGGTCGGGCCCGGCCTCCGGGTCGAGCGACTCCGCGGTGGTGCGGTCCGCGTGCTTGGCCGCGCCGCCCTGGTAGGCGAGGTCGATCGCGCCGTCGTGGAGGGTCAGCTGCCCGGTGCCCAGTTCGTCGGTGACGGTCAGCGCGGCCTCGTCCCGGTCCCCCCAGACCAGCGTGCCGCTCGCGGTGCGCCGGCCGTCCGGGCCCTCCCGCACCACGTCGATCCGGGCGCCGCCGGTGTCGTCCAGCCCCTGGGCGGCGGTGAGCACCACCTGCTTGGGCGGCACCGGCGCCGGGTCACCGGGGACGCGGGCGTCGGGGGCGGCCAGCACGCTGCACCCGGTGGTGGCGCCGAGCAGCAGCAGGGCCGCCGCGAGCGCGGCGGGGCGAGGGGCGGGCGGCACGGCACACTCCGGCGGTCACGGGTTCTCCACATGATCTGACCGGCAGAGCGTACGACGGCTCGGTCACCCGTTCCCATCCGCCCTCGTCCCCGGGGTCCCCGGAAACGCGACGACGGCGGGGCCCCCCCCCCCCCCCGGCGGGGGGGGGGGGGGCGGGGCGGGGGGGGGGCGGGGGGGCGGGGGGGGGGGGAAGACCGCGGCGTAAACTACCTAACTCTATGTGTG